>DASWDU010000042.1 GCA_036395115.1 Thermoplasmata archaeon
CGAGCACGTTCCTCCGCTAGAGAGGAGGACGGCGTCAAGGTAGCTGGGGGAGATGCCCGAATGTGAAAATCCGAACTCGGGAGGAATGAGAAATGGCGTTGCGGTGGTTACCGTCGTTCAACACCCGACTTGTTACAGAACCAACCGTTCGCAACCGTTAAGCCGCTCGTTTCCCTCCCTTCTATCGTGCGCATCGTTGTGGCGTGGGTGCTTGCAGCAGCGCTGTTCCTGTCGTTCGTGGGAACGGCCCGTGCGATGGCTCCCCCGCCGACCGAGCGGCCTCTCGCGACGACGCCCGCGATCGCCGATGGCGCCCGGGACCTGAGTCCCGATGCGCGGACGCCCGCTCCTGCGGCGGCGAACGGCCCTGCGGCCTGGCGACCCTTCTACAACGCGAGCGGGTACGCGCGGAACGTCGTCGTGGACGGCGCCCGAGGACGCATCCTCGTCACCGCAGACTTCGTCCTCTTGAATGGCTCTCAAGCCCCCGCCCTCCTCGTCTTCAATCTCGCGGGGACCCTGCAACTGTACGTGAGTCTCCCGCAGGACGTGACGGGTGCGGCCCATTCGATGGCGATCGAGCCGTCGACGGGCGACGTGTTCATCACGACGCTCGCCTCCACGATCTTCCGGGTCGATCCGACGGCGGGGGCGATCCTCGCAGAGTGGCCCGTGAGCGGTGACCCGGATGTCCTCTCGTATGCGGCCGGGGCGCTGTACACCGCGAACGTGTCGGCGCTGCTCAAGGTGTCCCCCTCCACCGGGGCGATCCTCTCGAGCTGGGACCTCCCCGCCCATGCAGTTGGACGCGACCTATATGTCGACGCGAGCGCGCGTTGGGCGTTCGTCTCCGACGACGTCTACGCCTACCGGATCGACCTGGCGGACGGCTCCCGCATCACGCTGGGATCACGGGCGATGTTCGCGCCCTCGGCCGATGAGGCGCGCGTCTTCATGCTCGCGGACTCCGAGGGGTTCCGGGAGGCGTGGGTCTCGAACGGGACGATTGACGCCCTCCCCGTCACCGAGCAGCCGAACCTCTACTCGTTCCGCGCGAATCCCCGAACGGACGTCCTCGCCTTCGCATACGACGGGGTCTTCCGGGATCCGGACAACGGCACGAGCATCCAGCTCCCTCTTTCCTTCTCCGACGTCACGTGGACGGCGGACGGCTCGGCCCTTGTCGGCGTCACGTCCGCGCCGGGATACGACGGCTCGTTCGCCGTGGGCACGTGGAGCGGGACGCCCTGGATCGACGCCCCGAACCCATGGGTGACCGACCCCGACCGGGATCCGACGTGCGCCTCGATCATGAGTGCGACCATGATGGCGACGGGCTCCATCCAGGTCACGCGGGACGGCGCGCCCTACCTGCCGAACGTGACGTGGGAGGACGAGGTGTGCTTCAACCTCGAGCGGAACTGGGGGGCGAAGGACCTCGCGGACGGCGACCACACGGCGCGGGTGACGGGCCTGGACCGGCTCCTCCAGTCCCTGGACGAGACCGTGACCTTCACGACGGACACGACCCCGCCGGCGATCGTCGTGACGTCGCCCCTGGAGACGGCCGATCTTCCGTACGTCCTCGCGGGCTGGGTGGACGAGCTGCATCCGGGATCCGTGTGGGTCGGCGGCGCGCTCGCGGACCTCGTCGGGACGGCGTGGTCCTTCCCGGTGAACCTCGCCCTCGGAAACAATTCGTTCCGCATCGAGGCGTGGGACGCCGTCGAAAACGCCGCGAATGCGACCGTCACGATCCGGTACTGGCCCGCCCACGTGAACGACCTCACGAACGCCACGGAGCACTTCGTGGTCTCCGTGCCGCCGGGGTGGACGGGGCAGGTCGACTTCCCCTTCGGGGCCGTGAGGGCGAGCGCCGCCCTCATCGGGCCTTCGGAGTCCCCGAGCCCCGCCGTCCTGGCGATCGTCACGGCGCGGGACGCGACCCTCGTCGAGACGGCGGCGTATGCGCACGCGCAGGCGTCCCAGGCGCAGGCGTACATCGTGAGCCAAGGCGCCACGATCGTCGTGCCGGTGCACGACTTCACCGTGGACGGCCACCCCGCGGCGGGGTTCGAGGCACGCGTGACGATCGATGGCGTCCCGACCCGGTACGTCCAGACGGTCGTCGCGTCGGCGGTGTGGCTGCGGTTGTACATATTCACGTTCACCGTGCCGGAGTCGAACTGGCCGCGGTACCAGGAGGCGGACGACTGGATCTTCGAGGGATTCCGGATCGAGGCGGAGCCTCCGGCCGAGGGAATCTTCGGCATCCCGACTTGGATGGTCGCGGCGATCGCCATAGGAGCGGCCGTCGCGGGGGCCGTAGCCGTCCTCCTCTGGCGTCGGAAACGAAAGGGCGGACCTCCGGCCGAGCCCGTCCTCCAGGAGCCGGCGACCCCCGGACCGTTCGGAGACGATTGGCCCCCTCTGTGAGTCCCATCCCGCCCTGGGAAAGCGATGGGGTACATATGCATCCCACTACCCACACGTATTTATCCCACGACGCGATGATTGTCCCGATGGCGCGAACCAAACTCGACGAACGGGGACGGATTTCGATTCCCGCTCCGCTCCGGCGCGAGCTCGGCTTAGAGGACGAGGCGGAACTCGTCGTGGAGCGCGAAGGCTCCAAGCTAATCCTTCGGAAGGTCGCTCCCGAAATCCCGACGGTGAACTCCCGGGGAGGCTGGAGGAAGAAGCCGGTCGTCACCGCCGCGGAGGCCCTCGGTGGACCGTAAGTTCGTCGACGTGAACGCAATCGCCGTGTTCCTGGACGAGAGCCACGTCGGCCACTCGTACGTGCGGTCGGCGCTGGGGCCGGGCTTGGAGGGAACCTTCCAGCTCGTCCTCGCGTCCTATCTGCTCCTGCGCGCCCGTTGGGTCCTCGTCTCCGAGTGGGGAGTCCGAGGGTCCGACGCGGATCGGGCCGTCGAAGCGTTGGCACGGCTGCGGTTCCCCCGGTACGTCGACGGGGACGGGAGGGTCGTGGTGCGGGCGATCGGACTCTCCAGGGAGCTCCGCCACGACGTGTACGACTGCTTCCTCGTCGCCCTTGCGGAGAAGGGGGAGGCGACGCATCTCATCACGACCGATGTGGGCCTTCGCCGCGTCTGCGAGAAGGTGGGCGTCCACTATGAAAACCCGGTCCCACGCAAGGTCCTGGCTGAGTTCGGCCGGGCCGGACGACGTTCCTCCTGAACGCGAATCCCCCGAGGCTCTCGAGGTGAGGCGTCTCGTCGAGGAAGGGCGTCTACGAATCCGAAAGGGAGGTCGACCGCGCACGGAGTGGAACCTCGACCACGGGGAGGCCGCCGTGCTCGCTATCGCCCGCCGGGCGAAGGTCGACGAGGTCATCGCGGACGACAGGGCTGCGTTCGGCGTCGCGAAGTACCTCGGACTGAGGCCCGTGAGCGTACCTTTCCTCTTACTGCGGGAACGCCGCGCGGGACGCTTCACGCAAGGAGACTTCGAGGCGACGATCCACCGCTCGGTCGGGACAGGCTACTACCTGTCGCGCGAACTGCAGGACCGGCTCGTGGCGGCGGGACGTGGATGAGTCCCGGTCGATCCTCGCCGGAACGTGGAGAACCGTCACAGGCCCGGAGGCCGCGGGGCTTCGGGACCCACCGGCCCTCCGGGAGCCCCGGAGGGCTCCGCTGCGTAGGACTTCGGCGGCCGGCGTCTCCGGGTACGAAAGACGAGAACCGCCACGACGACGGCCGCGGCGGCACCGGCCCCAATTCCGCCGAAGACGAGGATCGGCAACCCGAAGATCCCCGTCGGGTTCGGGGGGAGGGTGATCTCGAAACCCGCGAGCATCCGCTCAAACGTCGCGTTTAGGATCACGAAGTTCGCGTCGCCGGCGGTGAGGAGGAGGAACCACGATCGCGTGTGCGCTTCGCTCACGACGTACGCGACCTTCTGGACGACCGGGAGGCCGGTGTACCGGATCACGAACGACACCGCGGAATGGTTCGCGATCGTCCGGAAGTCGGGCGCGCCATCCAGGTAGGCGCTCGGCAGCAGGACCCGAATCTGGGCGAGGGTCTCCGTCACGAAGCGATCCAGGTAGTCGTGCGTCTCCCGCACAGTGGGGTCGCGGTCCGTGTCGACGAGGATCGATGCCGGGAGGCCTCCCACGCTCCCGCTCATCACGAGTTCCGTGACGTTGCTTCCCTCCGTCACGTTTAGCTGGCGGGTCCAGCCCACCGGCACGGGAAGGCGGAAGCCCGCAGGATGCTCCAACGTCACGAGGGCGAGGACGGGAATCGGAAGGATCGCCAACGTCTCCGTCATCGCGGCGGTCGCGTGGCGGACGTCGGTGACCGTGAGCGTAACCGTGTACGTGCCCTCCGTCGCATACGCATGGATCGCATCGGGCACGGAGGCGGTCGCCGTCGCTCCGTCCCCGAAATCCCATCCATACGCGAGGGGCCATCCCTCGGGGTCGTACGAGTCGACCGCGACGAACGAAAGCGGCTCTCCCGGATACGGGGAGGGAGCCTTGGCGTAGAAGGAGGCGACGGGCGGGGCGTTTGGCGGATTCACCGGGACGAGCGGGTATCGGTCTCGGTTGTTTGAATCGATTGCGTAGGGCGTGTCCCCAAGGCCGTCGGATCCCGGACAGACGTCCTGTGCGGGTCCTCCGCAGTCGTCCCAACCTTGGTAGTCGGACCAGAAGTTGCCCCCGGTGGGATAGCCCCCGTCCCAGGCGCTGGCCCCGCTGTTGTCATCGACTCCCTGCCTCGTATTCTCGACAAACCGGTTGTGGTAGATCTCGACGTCCGTCGCCCCTTCCAGCCGCAGACCACCGTGATTCGCCGTGAGATCGTTCTCGTCGACCGTCACATTGGTGGCGAGTCGGACGAGGATTCCTCCGCCGTTCCCATTGAGCGAGTTGCCTTCGATCGTGCCCTCCTGGGCGAGAATCGCATCGACGCCGACCCCCATGCCCGAGACCCGGTTCCCGGTGATTGAGAAGCGCCGCACCCCGTTCACCTCGATTCCCCATCCTCCGGCATATCCGGAGATGTCGGAGGACCCGATGACGACGTCCTCTCCATCGAAGAAAGCGATGCCGTCCGTGGACGGCCCTGAGACGTTGGCTCGGAGGATCGTCAGGTTCGACGACTGACGCGCCTCGATGCCCCAGTAGAAGGAGCGAATGACCACGTCCGCAATGCTCACCCGTTGGGCTCGTTCCATGTGGATTCCTTCCCAGCCGGTCGTGATGTCGGCGGAGGAGATCGAAATGTCGCTGACCTCGAGGAGCCGGATGCCGGCATCGCTGATCGAGAGATTTGACGCGCCCACCTCGCCGTGAGACACGTTCGTGAACCGGATCCCATCGTTCGGAGGGGCGCCGCCCTGGACCGTGACGTTGCGGATGGAAAAGGGAGCGGTCGTGTTCCGAATATCGATGCCGTTCGCCGCGGATGCGTTGATCTCCCAGTTCTCGATGACGTACGGATCCGCCGGCGTCCCGGAGCCGCCCGTGACACCGTTCGCGGCGTTGAACTCAGCGTCCCCCTCGATCAGGATGGGATTATGGGACGTGAGCGCGGGGCGAATCGAATTCGCGGGCGTCGCCGCGGGGAATCCCGTCGCCATCGCGGGAGCTAGACCGGTGGAGGTGAGGGCAATGAGGACGACGAGAGCAATGATCTTCGATCGGGTCGCCGCGAATCCCTCCGCGATGCGATAGTGGCACGGGTCTTATACGTTCGGTTTGGCAGGACGGACGCGCCAAGCGGAACCACGGGTGGATCTCCCGTCCTGGCCGCGGCAGAGGCGTATTGCTTCGATCTCATCCCAAACGATGAATCCGCAGCCGCTCGTGCGCGCGCGGCGAGCGTGGCCCTTCGGTTCACGTTGCGGGATAGAGGATCCCCGCCTTCGGCACCAGCTTGTTCTCGACGGGGTCGACGGCGAATCCGAGGGTCTCCAGCGTCGTGAGCCCGACCAGGTTCCGGTCGCCGAGAATTACGGGGACCCGGAAGCTCTGCCCTTCGATTTCGAGGAGGGCGAGGCCGACCGGGAACTCGATCGTGCCTCCGACGACCGCGAAGCGGGTGTGCCGCTCGGGCGGGATGCCCAGCCGCTCCGCGATCGTCCGCTCGACCATCGAGTGGGTCGCGCCGGTGTCCACGAGCACCCGCTCGAGCTCCACGGAGCCCCGCGGGCCGTGCACCCGCACCCGAGCGTAGACCTCGCCCACACGCGATGCCATCGAGTCCCTCGGTATGAAGGGACGGGCTACATGCACGTTACGGTCGGGAGGGCTGTTCCTCAATGGAGGATTAGGCCCACCGCCATGGCCGCGATTCGAGGCAAGGCGTCACGCGAGTCGTGCGACCCAAGGATCCAGCTTGCCGTCGAAGCTCGCCACGCGGTCGACGTCCAAGGCCCGGACTTGCTCGACGATCGTCCAGTCCGTGAAGCTGAGGGGCGTGTCCCGGCGGACGAACGATTCCCACGCGCGCCGGACCGTCCCTTCATCGACGTGGAGCAGGGCGACCATTCCGGGCTCTCCCTTCTCCGGGACGAAGAAACGTCCAACGTCGAGGGCGATCCGTCGGCTCTTCGTCCGCACGAGAGCCAGGGTCACCGCCTCGTCCAGCACGAAGTCCGAGGAGTACCCGGTCCCATGCGTCCCCTCGCGGACCTCGGAGAGGATCTCCAAGGCTCGGCCGTGATGCGGATCGCGCGTGTTGTGGGCCGCGACGACGACTCCCGTGTCGAGGAAGACGCTCACGCGTCGTCCCCGTACACGACCGAGTCGATGTCCTCCTCTCGGGTCTCGACGCCCCAATCGCGGACTCGACGGAGGAACTGCTTCCAGACCTTGTCCGGGATCGGGTACTGGATTCCGAGGATGTGAGCGGCGAGGGCGTCCTCGTCGGCAAGCCCCTTGTCGACGAGCAAGGCCACGAGCTCCTGCTTCGTGATCTTCTTCCGCGTCTTCAGGTAGACGCGGGCCGCGAGGGCGGTCAGGCGATCGTCCGTGACTTCGGAGACCTTCACGGTCGTGGGCATGTCTGGTATACAATCATGACCGGTATACAAAGGTTTTGAATCCGGTCTGCGGAAGGGGCGAACCGTTTCGATCTTCAGCTGCGCCCGATCCGCGTCGTCAGCATCGACGTGTCCCACCTCCCGCCCCCGGAAAAGATGCGCCTATACCGGGCGTTGGACGGCTACGCCACGGTCAAGCGCCGGGGGCGGAAGCGGTACGAGCGGAAGGTCGCGGGCTTCCTCAAAGAAGTCGGCGGCTGGCGGGTGGGCCGCGGGGCCGTGGTCGTCCCCGAAGCCGCCCTCCCACGGCTCGAGGAAATCCTGTCCCGTGCGAAGGCGAAGCGGTGGACGATCGCCGCGTGGGCCCAGCTGCCGTGACCCGCCGATTCAGCGCTCTACGATGACCCCGCGCGTCGACATGGCGAGGAAGATGATCGTCCTCGCGAGCCGAAGATGACGCCAGGCTTCGGACGTCAACCTTGGGAAGGTTTATGTGTGTGCATTGCATACAACGCATACAGTGACCGAAGTCACCGTCTCGGCGCGGATTCCCCGTGACATGGATAAGGAAGTCGAGGAGATCATGCGGGAGGAACACCTCGAGCGATCCGCGGCCATCCGGAAGCTCTTGCACCTCGGCCTCGACCGATACCGGCAGGAGCGCGCGCTTCGGCTCCTCGCGGAGGGCAAGGTCACCCTCTCCCGCGCCGCAGAGATCGCCCGGATGAGCCTCTGGGAACTCGCGGATCTCGTCCGCGAGCGGAAGATCGCTTGGGTGGCGGACGACGCACTCGACGACGTGAAGGGCCTCGCACGGAAGTGACGGGGTGAGCCGATCGCCCGGACGGAGCCGTACGTCTTCGACGCCTCGCCGTTGATCTATCTCGCCAAAGCTGAAATCGTTCCGAGCCTTGCGCGCTTGCCGAATGCATTCCTCGCCCCACCCCGCGCCCGAGATGAGGTGATCGACGCGGGGCGGCGGAAGGGGGCCGCCGAGGTTCTCTCGCTGGAGCGCCTCCTCGCCGAACGGCGGCTGCGGATCGAGCCGGTGCGCTCGAAGCCCCTGCTCGCCCGCCTTCGCGAGGACCCCCGGCTCTCCGAGGCGGACCGGGAAGCCGTCGCGTTGGCGGCGGAACGCCGTGGTCGGCTCGTGGCCGACGAGGCCCCGTTGCGCTCCACGGCACGGACCTTGGGAATCCCCATCGGCGGATCGGTCTTCCTGCTCGCGCGTCTCGTGCAGACGGGCTTCCTCGCCCGGTCGCACGCCCGCGAGGCTCTCGACCGGATGATCGCCCACGGCTGGTACTGCTCCCCCGCCCTCTACCGGTCTGCCGCAGCCCTCTTCGATTGAGGTCTTTCGCGCCTCTCGTTCGACCGGAACTTCTCCGAGGCCGGGTTCGGCGTCCTCCCGTCATGACGTCTCACGGAACAGGGCGGCCCGCGCCGGGTGGGTTTCAGAGCTGCTCTTCCAGCTTCGGAGGCGTCGCGGTATCAGGGCTCTTGGGGCGGCGCCGGCGGCCGAGGAGGAACCCAAATACGAAGGCGACCACAGCCGCCACGATGACCCCGAGGAACAATCCGGTGAACACAGCATTCCCGGTCGCCACGGAAACGTTGTCCGTGGTGACCGTAACCGTCGCCTCCCCTTGATTGCCGGCCCTGTCGAGGGCCCGGACGACGATCGTGTGAATTCCGTCTCCTGCGGTGTTCGTGTTCCATGAGTACGAGGTCGTGCCGGTCACGTCCCGGGCCTGTCCGTCGATTACGAGCGACAGCTGCAGCAAGTTCGTGTCGGAGGCGGACCATGTGATCGTGTTCGTGCCCCGCAGATTCGCGTTTGCCGTGGGCGCGCTGATGCTGACCTGGGGCGCGGTGTTGTCGACGTTCAACACGAGGCTCGCACTCTTGACATTGCCGGCCGAATCCGTGGCGGTCAACGTGAGCGTCTGCGACCCATCGGCCAACGTTCCGCTGTCCAGGGAGTAGCTGGTGCGCCCTGCGACGTCCACGCTCAAGCCGCCGAACGACAGGGTGAGCGACTTCAGATTCGCGTCGGCGGCGATGAAGAACACGGTAACCGTTCCCCGAACCCAGTCGTTGCCCGCGGGAGAGGTGAACGCCGCCGTCGGAGCGGTATTGTCCACGACCACGCTTTGCGACGTTGTCGCGCTGTTACCTGCCGCGTCGGTTGCTGTCACTGTGACGGAGCGCGTGCCGTCCGCGGTTCCCGTTGTGTCCCACGTGGCGGTCCACACACCCGTGACGAGGTCGCGGACCATCGAGCCGGCAGCGGAACCGGCGACGAACGAGACCGAAGCGATGTTGTTCACATCGGACGTCGCGGCTTGAAGAGTGACGGTACCGCGCAGTTGCGCGTTCGCGGTTGGCGCGAGAAGCGAAACGGCGGGAGCGGTTGAGTCCACGATGACTCTGATCTGGACCACGACACCGGACGGCAATCCGGACGCGCTGATGACCAGGAACTCGGCGTAGGAGCCGTCCGCTGTGCCCGCCGGCACGGAGACATTCGCCCACAGCGCAACGCTCGTCCCCGCACCGACGGGAGGGATGAACATCGGGGCCGTGGTCGCGGGGAAGGCGGAAAACTGCGGAGGCGGAGCCAGCCCGAAGAATGCGCCGCCCAGATCAAAGCCCGTGGACAGCGTGAACGGAACGGTGAACGTCTTCCCGGGCTGGGTCACCACCGTGACCGGGCCTCGCGGGTTCAGTTTCACGACGCTCGCCGTACCGGTCAGGGCCTCTCGGATCGGGCCGCCTCCGAAGAGGACGTCGTGCAGCGCGAACGTGTACAAGCCGGGAGCGGGCTGGACGAAGCTCGAGCTCGTCGGCACAATCACGTAGTCCGCCGTCGTCCCGGTTCTCGTGCTCCAATTGAATCGGCCGCTTCCGAGGTACGGGCTAAACGAGGAATCTCCCGGGACGCCGCTCGGCGTCAGCGACCAGATGTCTACATCCGTTTGGGACCCGGTCCACGCCACGTCGGCACGCAGCGCCACGGTGTTCGGGTCGGTGACATCGACGAACCAGAGCTTCCAATCGCCCGCCTCGTACCGCCACCGCCAATCGAAATATCCGTCGACGCTCGATGGATCGTAAATCTGCGCGGATCCACCCGCGGTGAGAGGGGCCGAGAGCGTCGACGCGTCAACCACGCGCGGCACGACGACGGAGACCGGCGCGGCGGTCACGTTCCCGGTTGCCGGTGAGATGAGGATTTGTCCCTCGTAGACGCCCGGATTGGTGCCCGCCGGCACCGCGAGGGTCGCGGACCAGACCGCGGGGGAGGTCGGGGAGGCGGAGAAAGTCCCCGGGAGTGTGATCCAGGACCACGCGACCCGTTGGAAGAATTCGACCTGGATCGTGATGGGCATCCGGACGAACGTGTGTCCCGGCGCCGGGGCCTGGGAGAACCAGAGGAGAGGCTTTCCCGCGAAGCGCATGGTCGGGAAGCCGACCCGCGCCTCCACCGTCGTGCCGGCGTTGTACCCATAGTTGAACACGCGCACTTCTCCAATCTGCGGCAAGCCGTCGCCGTTCGCATCGACCCAGTCGCCGACAATGATCCGGGAGCGGTTGTCCCAGTTGTGATCGCCGTTCGAGTCGAGGTAGTTGTAGGGCATGATCGCCCGGACCACCATGAGGTCCGCGGACCCCGGGATGGCCGTTGGCGGGAGGACACTCAACGCGCCAAATCCTTCGAGCCACCTTCCCGCGAGGGCGCTCGTATTCGTTAGGATTGTGAGGCCGGACCCGAGGCGCGTGTGCCAAACCGCAGAGATCGTGCCCGACACGGTGCCGCTCGCCGCCTCGATCTCAAACGATGCGTTCGTGGATTGCCCCGGATGGAGCGATCCCGCGAACCAGCTCGTGTCGCCGATGGGCCGGGCCGGCGGCGCGACGCTGAGCTGCTGGCCGTAGAACCCGAACGCTTGGGCCCATGGGAGGGTGATCCGGGGCCGGACATTGTCCCAGGTGGCGGACGACGACACACGGATGCCCGCGTTCCCCAGGGCGTAGGCAGCCGCGTTGTACACGTTCACCTGACCGGCACCCTGGACGAACGCGTCGTAGCCGAGGTCGATCGCGGTCGACTTCAAGATCGACTTGACCGTGAACGGGGAAGGCGTCGAGTCGTGGGCTCTGCGGAACGCTTCGATCATGACCGCGGCGGAACCCGACGTGACCGGAGTCGCCTGGCTCGTCCCGCCGAACAGCGTGTAGGCGGACGCGCCGCTCCCGCTCCCGAGCCAGACCGGCCCGGCGGTCCAGGCGAAGGCGCCGACCTGCACGAGATCGGGTTTCGGCGCACCGAGGGCGTTCGGGCCCCGCGCGCTCCACGACATCACGTCGTTGTGGAACCCGCCCGCGGTACCCCACCCGGGCCGGGTCCAGTTCATGCTCGTGGACGCGCCGACCGTAATCGCGAGATCGCTGAATCCCGGCTCGGTGACCGTCCCGGAGCCGGAGGCTCCGTTCCCGCCGGCGTGGACCATCACGGTGCCGGGGTACGCCGGAGTCGCGTAACCGGGCGTCATCAGCGCGTCCTCGAAGACGGTGAGGACATCGTACCAGGCCCACTGGGCGTCGAAAGGCGTCGTGAGCCAGTCGGAGACGCCCCAGCTGTTGCTGATGATGTCCGCCTCGTGGTTCCCGGTGTAGACCCAGTCACCGTACCGGAGGATGTCGATGTAGTTCGGCACGTAGACGGGCGTGTCCGCCGTGCCGACGAGGTCGAAGCCCGCGGCCCACAACCAGCCCTCGATGATGTCGCCCCACGCGAAGATCGGGACGCCCATGATGTGCGCGCCCGGCGCGATGCCGGGCCCCGCGAGCGGGTGGTTCGATTCCCGGCCCGCGGCGCTCGCCGCGACGCTCGTGCCGTGGCCCTCCCAGTCGTAGATCATGGCGATGTGATCGCCTTTCGGATCGAGCGGCATTAGGACCCTGAAGCGGGTCGTCGGATCGGGCGACAGGCCCCAGATGTCGAGGAAGTTCCCGAGACTTCCGGCGGAGATGTCCGGGTATCCGTCGCCGTCCATGTCTCGTGCCGCGACGAGGTTCCCTCCTGCGGGACGAAGCATGGGCTCGTCCGAAAAACTGTAATCCGGCGTGGGCTGGAATCCCTGGAGATACCAATCGAAGGACAGGTCCAGGTACAGCGTATCGTAGACGCCCGCCACCCGGGAGTCGATCACGACCGCGGGGAACAGGTCGATTCCGAAATTCCACTCGAAGAGCACGCCGAAATGATACGTCCCGCTCAGGGAGGACGGAAGCCCGGTGATGTCCATGTCCGTCGGGAACGGGACTCGAAAGAAGTCGGACCATTGGAAGATGTGAGGACCGTAGGACCCGAAGTACGAGAACAAGTCGAACACGTAAATGGCGGGATCCGTGCCGCTGCTGTTCACGAACGTCGACCCGCCGGACGGGTAGCTTCCCAGCTGAATCGACGTGTAGGCGAACGTGCTTCCGTCCGGATCGAAGGACGTCGGCAGTCCGTTCGCGTCTCGGGCGGCCGATCCGTTGCCCAGGTTGAATGCCCCGAGGTCGACGCCCGTGTCGACGATGGCGATCGTCGCACCCGTTCCGGTGACCCCGAGCTGAGTCCAGGCGCGTCGCGCGCCCGTGAAGTTCACGACATCCCGCATCGTGATCTCCGGTTTCCCGTCGACCGGCTCTCTGGGCAGCGCGGAGGGTTGGGGACGCACCAGGCCCTGCATCGGTGCGGGAAGACGCGAGTCGACCGCAGGTTTGTCCGGCGCGCCGAACCCGATCGGCCGGTCTTTGAGAACCGTGAGAACCGATGGCAGCGCCTGCAGCTCCGCAATTCGCGGCGCGTCCGTCGTCCCGCGAATGAGCCGGGCGTTTCCGATGGCGGGAAGGATTCGTGGCGCGCTCAAGAGAGCGAGGACCTCGGACGCAGGAGCCGTCGCGTCCATGGCGACCAGCACCGAAACCGTTCCGGCGGCATCTTTCAAATCGGGGTCGAAATACCGGTTGGTCTTCGAGAAGGGAATCTGGGGATCGAAGCCGCCCGCGGTCCCTCCTCCGATGCGCGACGATTGCAGCGGAGCGAGGGGTGAGGACCCGGCGAGCTGGAAGAGAGCCAAAATCACAACAGCAACGAGAACAATCGACGACGCGGTTAGAGCATGGCGCAACCTAACCCCTCGCGAAACGACGAATCCATAAGCGGAGCTTAAGCATTTCCCGGAATGGGCAGGAAGCGGTCGTTGTCCCTCTAAGTGCTGTAAAACGTACAGCGACCAGCCGGAGCTGCTTTTTCAAATCGTCCTGAACGAACCGCCAAAGGACGACCGCTCCGCCTCCTGCTGAGCGACCGCGTCTTCGACGAGACGGTCACGACCCTGCTCTTTCAGTCGGGTCGTCATGATGTCGCGACCGCAGCGGTCGCGCGATTCTCCGGCCCGAGGCCGGTGGGGAGGGTCCCCGTGTTCGACGCCGCGTGGTCGCTCTTCCTGGATCTTCCCGATAACGGGTGGTCCTTCACGGACTGCACGTCGTTCGTGCTCATGGAGAACTTGGACATCCTCCACGCCCTCTCGTTCGACCGCAACTTCTCCGAGGCCGGGTTCGGCGTCCTCCCGTCCTGACGACCGAACCGTCGGACGCGGCACAAAAGCTTTCTAGACCCCGCCGGATGGCGCGCTCGGAGGGTGGGTCGGAGGAGGAACCGCCGGAACGGGCGGAGTTCTTCGCCGCCCCGATCGTGATCGCGCTGGACGCCCGGATCGCGGCCGAGGACGACGGGAAGCTTCAAGTAGAAGTCAGCAATACATATGTATTGATTCCATGCCAAAACAGGTGCAGCTCAGCGACGACGCGTACGCGACGCTGTCCGCCCTGAAGGCTCCCGGGGAGTCGTTCAGCGACGTCGTCCGGCGACTCGCGGCGAAGAAGGATCTCAAGGCGCTCCTCCAGCTCGGACCCCGGATGCCAGGATGGGACGACACGTCGATCCACCGCCAAGGCGCGGCGGCCGATCGCAAGGAACTGCGACGCCTCCTGGGCCGACGCGGTCGAAGGGGCCGGACAGCGTGACCGTGGTCCTCGACAGCTCGTTCCTGTCCGACATCCGACGGCGGGATGCCGGGGCGACCCGCCTGCTGGAGCGGCTCGTGCGGGAGGGGGAGGCCGCGCTTGTCCCGAGTGTGGTGGTGGCCGAATACCTGGCGGGGTCGCGCGATCCCGATGCGGACTTGGCCACATTGGACCGGGCCGTCATCCTAGATGAGTTCCGCGTGGGCGACGCCCGAGCAGCGGCCGCACTCGCGCGGCGGCTCTTTCGGCAAGGCGCCTTCCCCGGCTGGATCGACGCGTTCGTCGCTGGGTTCGCGAAGGCGCGAGGCGACCTCCGGATCGTCACGCGGAATGTCCGACACTTCCCCGAAAGCCCAACCGTGAGGTACTGACGGATCCGGTTCGGTCACTCGGCCTATAGGGGCGGGGGCGGCGGGGCGCCGGGGGGCCTCGCGGGAGGTCCCTCCGGGGACGCCGGGATGGGAGGCAGAGCCCCCTCGGGCGCGGTGGTCGCGGGCGGGCGGCGGGAGCGCCGCCATAGGAACACGGCCACGCCGGCGACCGCAGCCGCCCCAAGGCCGAGCCCGGCGTACAGGAGGACGGCCGTGGACGACTGGACGCGGACCGTGAGCGTCGTCGACTGTTCCGCTCCGTTGTCGTCCCGGACCGAGACCGTCACGGTGTAGTCGCCCGGGTTCGCGTACGCGTGCGCGGCGGAGGCGTTCGACGTCCAATTCGTCGTCGCGCCGTCGCCCCAGGCGAACCGGTACGCGACGATCGCGCCATCGGCATCCGTGGACGAGGACGCATTCACCCGGACCGATTCGCCGACGGCCGGGCTCGACGCAGACGGGACGGCGGCGGCGACGGGCGGCACGTTTTCGATGTGAATCGTGTCCACGTAGTACCGTGGGGGCGCGTTGAGCGTCTGGGGGACCCCGTAGACCGTCAGGAAGTAGTCCTGCCCCTTCGGCAGGGCCCTCGGAAGCTGCAAGCTGAATTGGACCGAGGGTCCGGTCGGTAGGACGATATCGCGCGACGACAGCGAACCGCTCGCGAGAGACCACGTCGACTGGTAGCTCGCGCCGGAGATCCTCCCCTGGAGGACGAACACCACGTAACGCATCGGCACCGGGAAGGACGGGACGGAAACCTGGAGGAGGCTACCCGCGTGGACCGTGTTGTGCGTCACGGTGAATGGGTGGGAGCTCACGTAGCCGTACCTCGAGTACCACGTCCCTCCGACATCCACGGCGTAGTCGATCGAGAGGTCTTCGGAGGGCATGAGGAACGAGAGTGTGATCCGGCCGTCCGCGTCCGTCGCGGTCTGCCCGCTCGCCAAGATGGAGCTTCCCGTGCGGGCGTAGTAGTAGACGGTCCGGCCCGTCACCGGGTTTCCGTCCAGGTAGACGGTCGCGCCCAGCGATACGGCGCTCCCGGGCGCGTACACGGAGGACTCCGGGTCCCCGAGGACGACGACGCCGGTGTAGGGAGGATTGACGTACCCGGAGAATCCGGCGGAAAGGCTGCCGGAGGTGGCGGTTCCCCGGAACGAAACCTCGTAGAGGGCGCCCGGATGCGCGAACGTAAGCCTCGCGACCCCGCTGGCGTCCGCCGTGGCCGAGGACGACCCGGTCTCGGTCCCTGTCGTGGTCTGGTACTCGTACGTGGAGACGACGAGCGCACCGGCGACAGGCCACCCCGTGGCGTTCGCCACGAAGACGTCGATCGCACTGGACGACGCTCCGACCGACGCGAGGCGGAACCACACGGAGGCGACTCCGGGGGTGCCGGCCCCGATCGTCTCGCTGTCGTACGCGTAGAACCCCGAGCGCTCCGCATTTCCGCCGAAGGAGACGCGGCCCTCCTGCGCGAGGGTTGGCGGGACCGTGAAGGAGCCGACGTAGGTCCCCGTCGCCGGATGCGTCAGGGTGAGGTCTTGGGTGATCGTCGCGGCGCCGGGAACGGCTAAGCTGGCACGAACGACGATGGTATTCGGGTCGAGGAGCGTGCCGTTCTCCGTGAACCGTGCGGTCACATCGACCGTGTCTCCGGGGGACGCGTGAGTCGCGGAGGTCGTGAGATCCAGGGCGAACCACGGACCGAGCTGCAGATAGGCGTAGCCGTAATCGAAGAGCGTCCCGATCCACGCACCCACATTCACGTACACGTAGCCACCGTACACGTCGGTCGCCTGGATCGTGAACGTCGTCTCGTAGACGCCGGTCGACGTCCGGGTTGCCGTGAGGGTGCGCGCGAACGTGCTGACGGTGAGGCTCGTCGCATCGGCGTGGCTGCCGTACTGGAAGACATGCGTGGTGAGCGTGACGGTGGCTCCGAGGGTCGTGGTCGAGAACCCCGGGAGGGTGATGACGTCCATCGACTCGTTCAGGGCCGCCGCGTTCGGCGCGGAAACCACCAGGGCAAGCATCAGGAAGCCGACACCGAACGCGAGGAGCGCCCTAGGAATCGCCATCGAGTCCCGGTCGGGGAGCGGGCGGCGCGAGATAAGGATTTCGTCGAGCCCTCGACGGCCGGGAACCCTCCCGCCCCCGCCGTGAGCGGACCCTGTACCCGAGGACGGCCCACGGACCCTTGGTGGTCACGGGGCCGCTGGCCGCGGACGCGATGGGCCCGGCGGATCGCGGCAACCCGTGGCTCGAGTCCGGAAGGACTTCCCGATGGAGAGGATGGATCGCTTCCTCGCGTTCCTCGAGGCGGGCGATCGGCAGTCGAAAGCGAAACTCGCCCGCGAGTTGCGCCGTCGCCGGACCTGAGTCCACTGGCGAGCCTCGAGACGACCTTCTCTGTCGATCTCCTGCGAGACGTGCCGGCACCAATTCACTTGGCGAGATCGCTGGAGGCCGCGGGAGAGCCGCGATGTGTCACCGCGCCGTGCCTCGTGAGGCGGCGCGGGCCGGGGCGTGACAGCACGAGAGCGTCGTCCTCAGGGGTGTGGATCGTGGCGACGAGGAAAATATGGGTGGTAAGAGATAAATGGCACTTTTCCAGATAGTGGTAATCCTCTTATACGTGGCGGGCTGTCTTGACGCCGATGAGGCCCGTCCTGAAGAAAGTGGACCGCCAAGGCAGGATCGTACTTCCGGCGCGGTGGCGGAAAAAGCACCTGAAGGGAGACAAGGTCTTGCTACGGGATCGTGGGGACGCCCTCGAGATCCTGCCACAGGAGAAGGTCGACCTCACGGCCTACTTCGACGCGGCGGAGGTCGATCTCAAGGCGGACCTTTCGGATTGGCACGGCGTCCGGCGCGAGCTCCGGAAGCGCTAGGATGCCGCGCCGGTTCATCGACGCGAGCGTGTTTGTCCACGCCTACCTCCGCCCAAGGCGGGCACTCAAGCCGCACGAAAGGGCAATCAAGGGTCACGCGAGGACGATCGTCGCTCGGATCGAGCACGAGGAAGAGGTGGCCATCTCGACCGTGCACCTCGGCGAGATCGCCAACGTCCTCGAGGAATGGATGCGCGCCGAGGACGCGAGGGCCGTCCTCCGCGAACTCGTGACCCGAGACAATATCGAAGTCCTTCCGGTGGGTCGCGATGACTTCCTTGAGGCCATGTCCCTCGGATCGGAAGCGGGAGCCGGCACGACGGACGCCCTTGCCGCCGTCCTCATGGGAATCAAGGGGATCACCGAAATCTACTCTTTCGACCGTGCCTTCGACCGCGTCGAAGGGTTGAACCGAATCACCCGCTGATACCCGGTCGTACCGCTGCACCTGCGGCGAGAGGGACCATCCATCTTCCGCCGCACGCATCGGAATCGGCGATGGGCAAAGTCCGGTTCACGTCGCTGGGTAGAGGATCGCTCCTGGCAGGAAAGGTGGGAGGACTGTCAAGGGCGCGAGCGCCGCGGGCCGTCGGTATACGAAGGTTTTGGATCCGATCCCAGGAGAGTTGCAGAAGGTATATGCGGATGTACGGCATACCATATAGCCGTGGAAAAGAAGACCAAGACGACGCTCCTCCTCGACTCGGAGGTCTGGCGGCGGTTTCAGGAGGACGTCTTGCGCCACGAGGGGCCCCGTGCGGTCAGCGCGGAGGTCGAGAAGCTCCTCCGCGGCACGGACCTCGATGGGTTCGCGGAGGCCCTCGCGGAGATCTTCCCGCGTCCCGGACGAGGCTTGCCATCCCTCGGGGAGGTGGAGCGCACGAGGCCGCGGGTGCGAGGGCGGATGGCCGAACTGATTCGGGAGGCTCGGGATGAGCGAGCGGAGCGTGTACTTGGACTCAAGCGCCGTCGCAAAGCGCTACATCGCGGAAGCGGGCACTGAAACGATCGATGCGCTCTACGCGCGCTCCGAGGCTCGGGAGATGCAACTCGGCTTCTCCTTGTGGAACGTCGGGGAGGTCCTCGGCGCCATCGCCCGAGCCCGCAGGGTGCGATGGCTCACCCCGGCCGAGGCTGAAACCGCGGCGTGGTCGTTCGTCGGGGAGAGCATGAAGCTCCGCCGCTTGGGCGCCCTCCGCACCGTGCCCGTCCGCGGGGACCTCCTCGAGGCGGCGATCGCCCTCCTCTTCCGTCGAGACATCGAACAGGCGGACGCGTTGCAGATCGCCACGTGCAAGGACCTCCGCGCGGCCGCCCTGATCTCCGCCGACCGGCGAGTGCTCGAGGCCGCTCGCGCCGAGGGCCTGACCGCCTTGGATCCGGTCCGGGACGAAGCCCGAATCCGGTCGCTCGGGACGGGTTAGAGCCAATGGCCTTGATCTCATCCTTTCCGGTGAGTCCGCAGCCGATCGAATCCATCGAGGAATATGTACTCACGGCAGGGAGGACCTTCCCCCTCTTGGCGCTTGACCCGCCGGAAATGGCCCTGGTCGAGTCGATACGCACGGAGCTTCGGCGAAGGGGGATACTCGGGCGGGGCCGCGACCCTCATGATATCTCCGATGACCGGTTTCCGGTGGCCCAACTTGCTTGGGAACTTGGTCACGGATCGCTTCAGTACGCGGAAGGGTTCATTGGGAAGCAGAGAGACGATCGGAGAGTCGTCCTTATGAGGGACTATCTGGGAGGAGATTACAAACATATCGAGAGCGCATGGAATCTCCTACACGGGAAAGTGGTCGACTTTCTCCCAACCTCATTTTCCGCTTCGACCCCATGGGTTCGCGGTGCGGTATATTTCGGGATCGTGGCCGACGGGCAACTGACCGAGAGGCTGACACAATCGCGGGCAGAGGCGGAGAAGCTCAACGAAGACACACTTTTGTACGGAAGTCCCGTCCTCATGTCATCGAGCTCCGCCGGATCCTGGGAAGGGTGAAGGGTTCCGCAACGCGTGGCCGAGGGCGGACTCGTTCCTGGAAGCCGAGGCGCGATTCAAGGCCCCTGAGGATGTCCCGCGGTTGAACGAATGATTCCGAGCGATCAACCACACGGTCTCGGAATTAGGTCCGTTCTTTGTGAGTGGGCCACACGTTCTCCTTTTGCCGTTTTTCCAGAGTCTCCGGTCCGAAACTCTGGAGCTGAAAATGCTGCATGTTCACTACACCTAATCGGAGAGTTGGTGGTCCGAGCCACCGCTCCCCCGAATCGACAAGATGGTCCGTGAGCCTCCGGTAGTCTGTTGCGGCCGCAGTCGGTGCCCGAACCGCCGATGGCTGTTTCGCCCCCCTCCGGGTTCCAGCTATTTGAAGTACCCGCTACATATGGGGGAGGAGTGCCGGGAATGAGCGCGACCTCGCGAGAAGTCAGCTCATCAAAGGGGGGGTCCCGTGAGACTTGGGTCTCGTCTGAGGAACTCCTTGGGGCTCTGAGCGAGATCGAACAAAAGTACGCCCCAGAAAGGCTCTTCGTGGCTGGAAAGATTGAACTCCCATTGCCCCACCCGAGAGTCGCAATCATTGGCACCAGAACGCCATCTGCCGAGGGGCTGAAGATTGCCTCAAGGATCTCCAAGACCCTTGCGCAGCAGGGGGTGATCATCGTGAGCGGACTCGCACGCGGGATCGATACTGCAGCTCACAATGCGGCAATCGAGGCTGGCGGGAGGACCATTGCCGTCCTGGGAACCCCCCTCTCTCAGAGCTACCCACGCGAGAACGCCGAACTTCAATCGCTCATCATGAGAAGCCATCTCGCGGTTAGTCAATTCGATGAGAAGCATCCCACAACGCGCACGAACTTTGTTGTCCGGAACAGGACGATGGCCCTGATTGCGGACGCTTCGGTGATTATTGAGAGCGGTGAGGGCGGTGGCTCGCTGCATCAAGGGTGGGAAGCTCTGCGCCTAGGGCGACCGCTGTTCATCCACACCCGCGAGTTTGCCAAGCGGGGGCTTGAATGGCCGAGGAAGATGGCCGAGTATGGCGCCGTCGAGTTCAAGGAGCCCAGCGACATCCTCGACTTCCTGCCCAGCGCGAGGCTCGACCTTGCCATCGCTTCGCTTGACTCGACTTGAATATGCCGCTCTCCTTTCGTACACCCCTCGTGAGGGAGGCGCCATCGGCCAGCAGTCCCGCGACCTCATGCGTGCTCTAAAGGACGGACGAGTGACCGGTACACCCCCGACGCCATTCACCAGCATGATTGCCAGTTTCATCGTGAACAACGCCGCCGCGTTGGAACCCGTGAACTCCTTTTTCAGCCCCAACGCAGTCCTCGTCCCCGTGCCCAAAAGCGCCCTGTGGAAGGAGGGTTCCCTCTGGGTCCCGGACCAACTCGCGAATTCAATGGTCCAGGTTGGCCTCGGGGAACGAGTGTCCCGTCTCTTGGTGCGGACCCAGGCGATCCCCAAAGCGGCCACAAGCATTTCCTCGAACAGGCCGAACGCCGTCAGGCACTATCAGACACTTACGGTCCAGATGGACCTCATGCCCATCCCAGAGATCATTCTTGTTGATGATGTCGGGACGAGCGGCGCGGCGCTGCTCGGCTCCGCGAACAGACTTCTTGAATCGTATCCAACCACTCCGATTAGAGGATTCGCCGCGATCAGAACCATCAGTGAGCCGTCACAGTTCGAGAAGATTACTCACCCAGTCGTCGGATCGATTACACTCCGCTCGAGCGGTCGTTGCCGGCGGCAACCCTAGCCGAAACGAGCCGGCGAGCATGCCCGCCTCCCGGTGGCGGCCCGTTACTCTTTTTCCCAAGACCTGTATTCCGAGTGCTGTTGCCCAAAGTCATGCCTGGCCAGATGGCTAGGGTCACAGTTAGCGAAGGCGCGGCTCCCCTTATTGGCGGGATGGAGTTTAGAGGCCTCGTCCTCCGGTTTGCTCCCGAAGGCGGTGAGTACCGCCATGTTGGAGTTATAATCGAGATATCCGAATCCTCGACGGAACAATTCATAGGGCATACCATATTCGCAACCCCGCGACACGAAGAAATGCCTTTGGACAAACCCGATGCGGAAGGGATCGTCATTGTGAACATGGCCCTCCGTACTCCAAGTTCGGCGCTGGTCGCTCGCGGTATCGCATCCCTCGAAATATTGCCAGCAAGGAAAACAAGCTCGGCCCCGAAAATGTGAACGGGTCCCACGTTCGGCGGAGAAGGGCATACAGCCCAAGAAGCCCCGTTGCGTGGGAGAGGCAATCTGTTTCACGGACAACGAAACAGGTCCTAGGCTTGGTTACTGAAGCCCACCGTGGACTGTCAGACGAGTGTCGCAGTCCGCTTCGCGGATTTTGGCCCCGTGCGACGGGGCTGCCATCCTAGTTAACCCGAAAGAACCTTGGTCTGAGAAGGCTTAAATAAGCCCGGCTAGCACGGTGAGAGAAGGATGAAGCGGCTACTCAACAAGACCTCGGAAGACCCAAAGCTCCGGAAGGAGTTCGAGGCGTGGTTCCAGAAGGAACTCAAGAAGTCCGTTGAAGCAGACAAAGAAATCCTCAAGGCCCTCGACTAGCGAAGCCGACGAGTCCATTTCTTGACCCACTTTTCGACATCCTTCAGCGATTCCTGTCGTGT
>DASWDU010000043.1 GCA_036395115.1 Thermoplasmata archaeon
CGCCGACGCGGTCACGAGGTCGCCGTACTGCCCCGCGTCGAGCGCCTTCTTGATCGCCGCGATGGTGGGGTTGTGCCGCTCGATGTGGCCGACGGCGAGGACGACGTGGGCGTCCCGCGCCGCGTCGACGATCCCCCGCGCCTCCGGCACCGTGCCGGCGAGGGGCTTCTCGACGAGGACGGCCGTGCCCGACGCGATGACGTCGCGCGCGACCGCTGCGTGCAGGTGGGTCGGGACGCACACGCTCACCGCGTCGAGGTCCTCCTTGAGCAGGGAGCGGTGGTCCGTGAAGTAGCTCATGTTGAACCGGTTCGAGACCGCGCCGCCCGCCTTGACGTCGGGGTCCGCGATCCCGACGACGTCCGCGATCTCGGAGAGAACGCGCGCGTGGTTCTGGCCCATCGCCCCGACGCCGATCACGCCAACGCGCATGGACACGCGCTGCGAATGAGGCGTCGGGATATAAACGCGCGGCGCGGGCCGCTCTGCAGGACGCATCTGATAATGGTTCGGGAACCTTTACGCCGTCGCCGCCGAACGGGCCGGACGATGCGGACGGGCTGGGTCCTCGTCGCGATCGTCTTCCTCGCCCTCGCGCCGGCCGTTACGGCGGATCCCCCGGTGACGCGGCTCGCGGAACGGACGCTCTCGAATCCGGCCGACGACGGCCAGGCGGTCTCTCGGACGAACCTCGATCTCCGCACCGACCCCGGCGCGGTCCGGATCGCAGACCCGTCGATGGAGGGACCCCTCCAGGTCGTCGACATGCCGAATTCACCTTCCGCCGTATCCGACAACACCCTCCTGGCGAGACCGGCCGACCCCAACTTCGGCGGCGGTTCAACGCTGGACGTCGGGTTCTACGGCGCGAACGTCTGGACCCGTTCGATCGTCCAGTTCCCCCTGTCGTCGCTCCCCTCGAACGCAACGGTCCGATCCGCGACGCTGAGCCTTTATTTGGAGGCCGCCGCGACGAACGACGCGATGACGATCGGCGTCTACCGGATCACGAGCCCATGGACGGAATTCGGCTCGTCGTGGGAACTGGAGGACAGCGTGACGCAATGGAACTCCACCGTCAACGGCACCGGCGGAGGGGACTTCGATCCCGCCGCCCTGGACGCCGTTTCGGGCGTGACGGACGTCCTGGGCTGGTACGCGTGGAACGTGACGACGACCGTCGAGGGCTGGTGGTCCGGCATCGTCCCGAATCACGGTCTACTCCTGCGCCAGGTCGACGACGAAGCGAGGGACGTCCTCGGTCAGAAGATGTTCTCCAGCAGCGATTCGACGAATGCGAGCGCACGCCCTCGCCTGACGATCACCTTTACGACTCCCATGGCCGTCGGAGGAGCGTTCGGGCTGCCAATCTGGGTGCCTGTGCTCCCCGTGATCGCCGTCGCGGCCTGGCTCGTGGCCCGTCGGGCCTTCCGCGTGTCGTTTCGACCGACCGAAGCCTTCCTGATCCTGGAGGACGGTCGCCTCGTCGCCCACGCGGCCCTGGCCGAGGGCGCGCTGCGCGACGAGCTGGCGACATCCGGGATGCTCACCCTCGTCGCGCGGTTCGTGAAGGATTCCTTCACCCCAGGATCCGGACGACCGGGGGAGCTCCGGAGCCTCCAGGTCGACGACCGGCACGTGTCGATCGCGAAGGACGCGTCCCTGTATCTCGCCGTCGTCTCGACCGGCGAGGCGCCCCGGAACCTTCCGGAGTCGATGATGGCCTTCCTGGCAGCCGTCCGGGAGATGCACGGATCCACGTTGACGGCGTGGGACGGGTTCCGGGAGAGCGTGGCGGACATCGAGACTCGCCTGCGCAAATTCCTCGACGGCCTCCCGAGGACGGGCCGCCGAGCGCCCAATTCGCTTGCGTGATAATTGGCCCGAAAGGGTATAGGCCCGACCGACCGACCGCCGCGTGCTATGCACTCTGGTGGCCTCGACCGTCCGGACGTCACGTTCAAGGTCTGCCTCGCGGGCGACCCGGGCGTCGGGAAGACGTCCCTCGTCCGGAGGTTCGTCTCGAACACGTTCGACGGACAGTACATCCACACGCTCGGCACGAAGGTATCCTCGAAGATCCTCGCGATCGACGATCCCGGCCAGCCGGGCGTCCCGCTGACCGTGGGCGCGACGGTCTGGGACATCATGGGGGATCCGGGCTTCCGCGAACTCCTGAAGGAAGCGTTCTTCAGCAACCTGGGAGCCTTGCTGCTCGTCGCCGACGGGACCCGGCTCGAGACCGTGTATCTGCTCACGGAATGGTACGAGGCGGTCCGGGGCGTTTGCGGCGAGGTCCCGACGGTCGTCCTGATCAACAAGGCCGACACGGCGGCGTTGCCGCGCCTCGAGGCGGCCGCGACGTACGTGTGCGACCCGATCGGCTGCCGCTGGCTCGTGACGAGCGCGAAGACCGGGGAGAACGTCGAGGAGGCCTTCCGGCTCGTGAGCGAGCTCTACGTCACCCGGGCCCGGGCGACGAAAGGGCGGGTCCATCTCTCCGCGGAACGTCCGCCCGTCTACGTGACGGGGAAAGCCTTCTAGCCCCGCCCCAAGG
The DNA here is from genome assembly GCA_036395115.1 of Thermoplasmata archaeon. NCBI lineage: Archaea > Methanobacteriati > Thermoplasmatota > Thermoplasmata > Thermoplasmata archaeon. The sequence continues at coordinate 2,558 of DASWDU010000043.1, forward strand.
GTTCGAAGCGTTCATATCGCCCGGCGCCTTCGGCCGCCTCGGAACGTGAGAGTCTGCCGCTCGATCCCGTGTGCGGGAAGACGACCAACGCCCACACCGCGTACTGGATGATCTGGTACCGGGGGACGCCGTACTACTTCTGCTCCGAGGAATGCCAGCTCAAGTTCGATCGGAAGCCGGAACACTTTCGCATCCTGGCGTTGGAGCGGCGCGAGAAGGCCGCCGTCTACTGACCTGCCTCCGGCGCCGCATGCAGGGCTCACTCGAGCGAGCGGAGCGCCTCCGCCGGTGGCATGCGGGCCGCGCGGATTGCCGGGCTCGCGGTCGCGAGGACCGACCCGAGGAACGCGATGCCCCCGAGGAGGAGCAGCCGTTCCCACGGAATCACGAAAATCGCTTGGTCGGCGAAGAATCGGAGGTACAGGTCGTAGGAGAGGGCGACGCCCAAGGCAATCCCCATCGCGATCCCCGTCAGCGCGATGAACGAGAGTTCGAACAAGAACGACTTCAGCACCATCGACTTGCGGAAGCCGAGCGCGCGCAGGGCGCCCGTCTCCTGTCGGCGCTCGACGACGTTCCGCATCGTGATCACGCCGAGCCCCGCGATTCCGACGATCAGTCCGAGCGCCAGATACGCTTCAAGGAGGTTGAACACCCCCGTTGTCGCCTCGAGGATTTGGTTGATGAAATCCCGGATATTCAGCGTGATGAGCCGATGCTCGATGAAATATCGCTCCAAGTCGTGGCCGGCCCGCGTCACATCCACGCCCGGGTTGGCCTCGAGATAGAAGATGCTCGCGGCGTCGAATCCCAGCACCGACGCGACGGTCGGCGACGCGACCCAGAGCCCCTGGGTGAATTGTTCGTACAGGATGCCGATGACCGTCAGGCTCCGAGTGGCCGCGGTCGCGTTCGGACGGAAGTAGAAGACGCTGCCGACCGTCGCCGCCAAGGTCCCGAAGTTCGGACCGAAGTTCTGCGTAACGACGGAGCCATCGATGATCGCGAGGCTGTGGTTCGCCTGTATGGCCGCCCATGCCGAATCGTCGTCCGTGTAATTCGCGTCTCGAGCCTGGAGGGGGAACCGGACAGTCGCTCCCGACGCCACTCCCAGCAGGGAGTAATCATGGAGGGGACCCGCGAGGGCCGCGTCCGTGGAAATCCGCACGCGCGCTTGGGAAAGGGAGAGGGTTCGATCCGCGGTGAAATTCTGCTGCGTCGCTTGGTCCGAATAGTTCGCGAACGCTTGGTCCCAGGTCGGAATCGGGATCAGTGCTGTCGCGAATAGGTCGAATCCACCGCTCTCGCGGGCGCTCGTCGTCGTGATGGACGAACTCACCTCGGCCTGGATGCCCGACATCGTCGCGATGGTGAACATGACGAGGGCGATGCTCGCGAGCGTCGCGCCGGTCCGGAATTTCTTGTTCATCGGATATGCGATTGCGGTCCGGACGACGGGCCGCCACGTGCGGCGGCGGACGAGTCGCGTCGCGACCGCGAGGATCGAGTCGCTGTTGAACATGACGATGAGCAGGCCGCCGAGGACGAGGAGGAGACCTGCGACGATGAAGAGCGTGATATCCGCAGTCGCGACGCTGAAGAATTTCCGCGGGCTCAGGACCCACGCGATGATGAACAAGCCAGCCGCGGTGAACACGCCCCTCGGCGGCAGGACACGCATCGTGACGACCGCCAGGCCGAATGCCAGTCCGACGGGCCCGACGTCTTGCAGGAGCAGGCTCTGGCGCGCGAGTGCCAGGAGGAGCCCGGCAGCTCCGAGCACTGCGAGGACCGATCCGATCGCCACCTGGCCGCGCGTCGAGCGGTGCTGGACGGGCTCCGGAATATCCCGGATCGCCCGGACGATGTTGAGCCTCGAGACCCGCCACGATGCGATGCCGATTGTCGCCATCGTGATCAGGAAACCGATTGCAAATCCGTTGATCAGATCGGAATCGGTCCACGTCAGGATGAACCCCGTTCCGCCGAACGCATTTGCGCCGAAGACCTGGGAGAAGCCCCACAGGATGACGCCGGCGACGAGCAGCCCCGCGAACGTCCCGGCGACCGACGACAAAAGGGCGTACAGGAGGCCCTCCGAGACGAAGCTCTGCACGAGGTTTGTCCGCCGCATTCCGAGGGCGCGGGCGACGCCCATCTCCCCTTTCCGCTCCTCTGCGAGCATGACGAAGATGTTGATGATGAGCAGGACCCCCGCGATGATCGTGAAGAATCCGAGGAGGACGAAGACCTGGCTCAGCTGATCGACGTTCCGGCTCGCGCCGTCGATTGAATCCGCCTTCGCCTTCGCGACAGTGAACGTCGGCACGGCGGGAAGGTGCGGCGTGATCTCCCGCACCACGTCGCCTGACCGCAGGTAGCCTTGTGTGGGCCCGCCGACATTTGCCACGGTGATCGTGTTGATGTCGCCCATCTCGCCGAGCGCGAACTGAACATACGAGAGCAGCACGAAGAGGTTCTCCCCGTCGTTCCACGCGCCGCGCCGCGCGTCGCGGACCACCTCGCTCACCGTCACGTTGAACGTCACAGGCCCGAGGGGGCCGCGGAGACTGACGTTGAGCGTGTCCCCCGCCTTCGCCTCGATCGACGTCGCGAGCTTGCCGTTGATGATCGCCTCGCCCGATGGGAGCCCCGTGCCGTCCCACGAGGTGCCGTCGGCCCGGACGAACGCGCCGAGATCGCGGGCGGGGTCAAAGCCGATGACGGTCACGGTCGGATCGAACAGCAGGGTCGTACGGTCGACGACCGCCGCGCCGAGGTGATACCGCGGGGCTACGCTCGCGATGTCCGGCATCGCCCCCGCGGAGAGGTTCGCCCGGAGGGCATCGTACACCTGGACGGAGAAGGGGAGCCGGGTCCCGTCCGGCGACGCGGCGAAGACGACCTCGTCGACGACGTCGAGGGCCCGGAAGACCGCGCTCCGGACGGTGTAGTCGAACGTGCTCTGGATGACGTACGACGAGGTGATGATCGCGGTCCCGATCAGGAGGCCCGCAACGACGATCGCGACCTGAGTCTTGCGGCGGAAGAAGTTTCCCGCGCCGATCCGCAGGGGGAAGCGCTTCCGCCCCGCCCACCCGACGACGGCGAGGCAGACGGCCCCGACCACGAGGAGGTAGGTGACGGAGGTGTCCAGCGGACCACCTCACGTCGGCGTCGGCCGGAAGGATTTCAGGATCAGGCCGTTCCGCATGACGACGACGCGCTGCGTCTGGTTGCCGACGGCCGCGTCGTGCGTGACGATGATGAACGTGAGCCCTTTTTCGCGGTGCAGGCGCTTCATCAGATCGACGACCTCCCGCGACGTCTCCGAGTCGAGATTCCCCGTCGGCTCATCCGCGAAGACGATGTCCGGCTCGTTCACGAGCGCGCGCGCGATCGCGACCCGCTGCTGCTGCCCCCCGCTCAGCTCCGCGGGCTTCTTCAGAGCGTCCTTGTCGAGGCCGACCGCCGCGAGCGCTTCCCCCGCTCTCCGTCGTGCGGTCCTCGGAGGATCCCCGCGGACGAGGAGCGGTAGCTCGACGTTCTCGACGCAACGCAGGACGGGCAGGAGGTTGTAGTTCTGGAAGATGAAGCCCATCTTCATCGCGCGGAAGTCCGTCTTCGCGTTGTCGCTCAAGGTCGAAAGGCGCTGCGCCGCGATCCACACTTCGCCCGACGTGAAGTCATCGATCCCGGAGAGGCAGTTCAGGAGCGTCGTCTTGCCGCAACCGGACGGCCCCATGACCGCCACCATCTCGCCCCTCCGGACGTCGAGATTCAAGCCGCGGAGCGCGTGGACCTCGACCTCCCCGCTGTCGTACGTCTTCACGAGCTTCCGCGCAATCACGATCCGGTCCTCGGCCCGCGGCGCCGCGGCGGTATCCGCGGTGGCGGCCGGCTGCATCACGGTCTCGGCGGCCAAGGTCCCTCTCCGGACGGCCGTCGGAGGGAGCCGGCGTAGATGAAGGTTTTGCCGGAATCCGCTCACAGGCGGAACGACGCGGCGAGCCGGGTGACGGCCCACAGGCCGAAGCCGGTGAGCCCGACGAGGAATGCGCCGAGGACCACGGCTTGCGCGAAGGATGCGACACCGACGAGCGCGCCGGCCCCGATGACCGCCGCTTGGGCCACGAGGCCCCCGAGGAACCCTCCGATCGAAACGAGGAAGAAGATCCCGAGGGCGGCAAACGAGAACGCGGCCGGCTTCAGCTTGACGCGCGTCATGAGCGCGGTCGCGACGAACGCCGCCGCGATCGGGGAAGCGACCGGGAGCGCCAGCAACTCGAGGGGCAGGGCGACCGCGCGCGTCACCGCGAGGATCGCCAGGAACGCGGCCGTGGTCCCCATGCCGATCGCCGCGAAGCCGATCATGAGGCCGCGGAAGTACGCGCCGGATCCTTTCGCGGACGTCAGAACGATCCACAGGTTGTCCCGCTCGTAGAACGCCCAGTTCATCGCGAGGATCCCGAGCAGGAACGTGAGCGTCTGCGTCACCGTGATCGCGGCGGTGCCGGCCGGGCCGGCGGCGCTGAGCCCCGCGGGCAAGATCGCGATGAGGGCGAACAGGACGACGAAGAGGACGCTCCCGTCCCGCCAGATCCGGATGAGATGGAGGCGCGCCATGAGTCCCGTCTCGGAGCCGCGGTCCGTCCGGAGGCGCACGCGCGTCGTGACGAAGCCCAGCCCCGCGGTCATCCGACGCTGCATCTCCAACCGGGTGACGAGGTCCACCTGCCCGAACCCCGCCGACAGGGTCGGGCGGATGCCGTGAAAGATGTACGTGTTCGAGAGGCCGGCCCACGCGACGCCGATGCCCGCGACGTACGCGACCGCCGTCGCCAAGTCGGCCCACCGCAGAGGTTCCGCCCGGAGGATCGAGACGCCGAGCGACGCGAACGCGGTCGGCGGGATCGGGAGGCCCTCGAACCGCAGCGGGAAGCCGGTCCCCGCGGACTCGATCGCGGCGAGGACCGATAGGACGAGGAATGCGGCCGTCACGACGCGGACCGGGGCGTGCGGGTAGCGCACGCGCAAGACGACGAGGACTTGTGACGTCATGAGGATGAAGAATGCGTAGGTCGCGAGGACGGCGAACAGCGGGATGACTGCGACGACCGGAAGGCCCAGCGACACGACCATCGCGAGCGCCGCGACGCCCGCGGCGAGGCCGCCCGCGGCGAAGAGGGAGACGAATTGGAACACGAGGTCGGCCGCGAGGTATTCGCGGGGCCGCACGCCCGCCGTCATGAAGAAATCGAACTCGGACGCGTGGGCCGTGACGCCCCGGCCGAGGGAGAACAGGAGGCCGAGCGACAGGAGTCCGGCGAGCGGCGTCGACAGGATTCGGATCGACTGCGCGGCGTCCGACGTCCGCAAGGTGGCGCCCATCGTGATCCCGATCGCAACGCTCGACGGGATGAAGATCAGGATCAGGGCGACGTACATGAGCGGACCGAAGCGGCCGCGGAGGGAGGGACCGAGGAAGAACCGCAGCTTGTACGTGAACAGGGCGAGCGAGCGTCCCACGCCTCACGACCTCCGGAACCAGGAGCGGCGCCGCGGCGGCTCGACCGGTGGCATCTGCGCTTCTTCCGTGAGCCGCAGGAAGATCTCCTCGAGGCTCCCCGCCTCCTCGAGGTGGGTTTGCGCCCGGAGCGCGGCCAGGTCGCCCGTTGCCACGTTCCGCCCGTGGTTCACGATCGCCACGCGCTTGCACAGCCGCTCCGCGGTGTCGAGCTGATGCGTCGACACGAGGACCGTGCGGCCCTCCCGCGCCATCGACGCGAGCCGGTCCTTGAGGCGGTGCTGCCCCGCCGGATCGATGCCGATGAGCGGCTCGTCGAGGATGAGCGTGCGCGGCTCATGCAGGATCGCGGCCGCGAACGCGACTTTCGCCTTCATGCCCTTCGACAGCGAGGCGATCGTCTCGTCCGCCTTCGGCGCGAGGTCGAAGAACGCCAAGAGCTCGGACGTCCGCGCGGCGACCCGCTCCTTCGGCAGGTCGCGGATCCGCCCGACGTAGCCGAGGAATTCCGCTGGCGTGAGGTACTCCGGCAGGGTCGGCGCCTCGGGCATGTACCCGATGTCCGCCTTGTAGGCGACCGGGTCCGCGAGGACGTCGTGCCCGTTTACGCGCACCATGCCGGAGTCGGGACGCAGCAATCCGACGAGGATCTTCAGCGTCGTCGTCTTCCCGGCCCCGTTCGGGCCGATCAGGCCGACGATCTCGCCTTCGTAGGCCTGGAGCGAGAGGCCCTGGAGCGCCGCCTGCTTGTCGTACGATTTCCAGAGCTGCTGGACGTCGATCGAGAGCGCCATGCCGATATCGTGATAGAGAGCGCATCCATCCCACTTGAAGGGTCGCACGGGATCCCCGCGCGGCGGATCAGACGAGCTTCTTGCCGAGCATCGCCCGCAGGCGGTCCGCCTTCGCCTTCATCCCCTCGCGGTCGTAGAACACGACGGCCTCGGCGAGGTCTTCCCGCCAGCGGTCCTCATCGTGGATCGCCCGGCGGAGCTGGGCTTGCGCCTCCCACGCGGCCGCGACGCCGGCCCAGTCCTCCGCGGCCCCGAGGACGTCTTGCGCCTTCGTGAACGTCACGAACGCGAGGTCGAGCCGGCCTGTCATGCCGTAGACGGACGCGAGGTTCAGGAACGCCCATCCACGGCCCTGGAGGGACGCCCGGTCGTCCTCCCGATGAAATCGGTCGAGCGCGTCCAGGAGGAACGCCTCCGCCCGCTTGGGGTCGTCGCGGTTCGCCGCGAAGACGCCCGCGGCGAGGAGGGCCTGGGCGAGCACCTCGGGTTCTCTTGCGGCCTTCGCGGCATCGAGCGCCGTATCCAGCGCGGCCCGGGCCTCGTCCCACCGTCGCAGCTCCATGAGCGCGTTGCCTTGCCGCAGGAGCGCGATCGCCCGCATGCCCCGCGCCTCCCGACCCGACCCGCCGAGTTCCGCGACGAGGCTCGCGTACGCGGCGGCGGCCTGCTCCCACCGGAGTGCCCTCTCGAGCTCCGCGCCTTCGTGCAGGATCCGAGCGAGTTGCGCGGCCTCGATGGGGGTTCACCTCAGCGCTTCGGGCCCTCGAGGTCCGAGCGCATCCGAAGGTAATCGTCGCGCGTGATTTCCCCCTTTGCGTAGCGAGCGTCGAGGATCGCCTGCGCAGGCAGCGGGGTCCGAGCGGCGCCCGCGGACGGCGGCGTCATCCAGACCGCCTTGGCCGCGAAGACGAGCGCGACCGCCGCGAACGCGATGCCCACGACGCCTCGGAGGGTCCATCCGTCCGCCGAGGAGAGGCGCGGCCGCAGGAACTCGAACCACCACCCGTTCCCCGATGCGAGGGTCGCGAGGATCCCGAGCGCGGCCGCCAAGACGATCCAGAACGCCGGATCCGAACGAAGGTGGGGCGCGGACGTCGCCATGGGTCGCTCGACGGCCCCGGGTTATTTGAACCTACGCGGTGCCGATGCCGGTCGGGCTCAAGCCTCCCGGGCGAGCCCTTCGACTGCCTCCATGATCCGATCGAGATCCCCCGGGCCCACGCCGGGATGGACCGGAAGCTCGAAGAGGCGCGGGATGACGTCCTCCGCGACGGGGGTGCGCCCGCGGATCTTGAGGTCCTGCAGCGCTTTCTGCTCGTAGAGGGGCATGGGATACGACGGCCGGCATCCGATGCCGGCTTCGGTCAGGGTCAGCACGATGTCGTCCCGGGAGATCGGAAACGAGTCCTCTCGCCGGACGACGTACTGGTAGTACGCGTGGACCATCCCGCTGCCCTCTACGGGCGCGGTGAGTCCGTCGAGGCCCTCGAGCCCCTTGGTCAGGGCGCGGGCGTTCGCCCGACGCTGCTTGACCCAGCCCTCGAGCTTGCGCAACTGAACGAGGCCGATCGCCGCGGCGATCTCCGTCATCCGGTAGTTGAAGCCGACGAGCACGTGTTCGTACTTCGACGCCTGCCCTTGGTCCCTCAGGAGGCGGGCCTTCGCCGCGATGGCGTCGTCGTCCGTGACGATCATGCCGCCCTCGCCGGTTGTCATGTTCTTCGTCGGGTAGAAGGAGAAGCAGGCCGTGTCGCCGAGGTTGCCCGCCTTGCGGCCGTGGTACTCGGCGCCGTGCGCCTGGGCCGCGTCCTCGATCACCGGGACGCCTCGGTCCTTCGCCGCCGCGACGATCGGGTCCATCTCCGCCGTCTGGCCGTACAGGTGGACGGGCACGACCGCCGCGGTCCGACGGGTGAAGGCGGCCGCGACCTTCGAGGGGTCGAGGTTGTACGACGCTCTCTCGACGTCGACGAAGGCGGGCTTCGCGCCGCACAAGACGACGGTCGAGGCGGTCGCGAAGAACGTGAGCGGCGGGATCACGACCTCGCGTCCCCGGCCGATGCCGTGGGCGAGGAGGGCGATATGGAGAGCTGCGGTGCCGCTCGCCAGGGCGATCCCGTGCCTCCGGCCGACGTCCCGGGCGAACGCGTCCTCGAACGCCTTCACCTTCTCGCCCTGGGCGAGCATTCCGGACGCCAGGACATCCTTGACCGCGGCGAGTTCGTCCTCCCCGAGGATCGGGCGGGCGATCGGGATCATCGGAGCCGCGAATCGCGTCCGTCGTATGAAGGTTCGCTGCTCACTTCCGAGGGCGGGAACGGGCCTTCCTCGGCCGTGTCTTCAGTTTGGGGAACGACTTGCCGTCGTGGGCGCAGCGCATATTCCGGTCGAGCGGCCGACCGCACTCGCAGACCCAGCCGACGATCTTGGCGGGGACGCCCGCGACGAGGGCGTGCGGCGGGACGTCTTTGGTGACGACCGCGCCGGCGGCCACCATCGCGTTCCGGCCGATCGTGATGCCGCATAGAATCGTCGCATTCGCGCCGATCGAAGCGCCGTCCTCGACGCTGGTCGGCACGACCTGCCAGTCCGGGCTCACGGCCCTTGGGTACGGGTCGTTCGTGAAGCACGCATGGGGGCCGACGAAGACGCGATTGCCAATTCGGACTCCACGGTAGATTGTGGCGAAGTTCTGGATTTTGCAAGCGGTCCCGATCGAGACGTCGACATCGAGATAAACGTCCTTCCCGATGCTGCATCCACGACCGACCGAAGCTCCTTCCCGAACCTGCGCCCAGTGCCAGATAGACGTCCCGTCCCCGATTGAAGCGGACGATGCGACCTCTGCGGTCGGATGGATCCGCGTCACCATGGGAGCTGAGCCCTCATCCGCGTGCTGATATGAAAACTTCCGTCCGCGCGAGTACACTTCCTGAGCCTGCCAGTATCGCCTCCGAGAACCACGGCTGAGGCTTGAAATAGGCTCTTGACACGCTCCCGCTTTGTGGGCGCGATAGGGCCTAGCTCAAGCAGCGGACAGCATGCTCTGGCCCTGCCTTTAACAGACCTCTCTGACGGAATCGGCTCGCTGGTCGCACTCGTCCTCTCGTTTGGACTCGTCGTCGTCTTGATGCCGCCGCTGATCCGCAAGATGCGCGCGGGTGGGATGGTCGGTCAGGACGTGAACAAGGCGAGCAAGACGAACGTCGCCGAGCTCGGTGGGATCGCCGCGCTCTTTGCGTTCTCAGTCTCCCTCAGCGTCGTCGTAGGGATGCAGAAACTGATCGGTAACGTGGCCGAACCGCCCTTTCTGGCTGCGATTAGCGTGTTCTTCATGGCGTCGATGATCGGGCTGATTGACGACATCTCCGGCATCAAGCAAAGGTTGAAAGCCGTCGTCGTCGGGTTCGCCGCGCTTCCACTCCTGCTCGTTCACTTGGGTCCGGAGGTAATCGACCTTCCGTTCGGGTACTCGATCGCCTTCGCTCCGGGTCTCTACTTGCTTTACTGGCTCGTCTTCGTGCCGATTGGCGTGACTGGGGTGGCGAACGCGATGAACATGTCTGCAGGCTACAACGGTCTGGAGAGTGGGCAGATTGCGATTGTGTCCGGCAGCCTGCTCGCCTTAGGAACTCTCCGGCAGAGCGCGGACTTTGCGACCCTCATCTTCGCGGCCCTGCTCGGCTGCTCCCTCGGGCTATACGTTTTCAACCGATTCCCCGCACATGTGTTCATCGGGGACATCGGGACACTGGGCCTTGGTGCGGCATTCGCCGCCGGCGCTATCCTAGGCCATTTGGAATTCTACGGCTTGATCGCAATCGCGCCTGCGTTCTACGAAGCCGGAGCGACCCTGTACTTTGGACTCGCAGGCCGAAACGATGAAAGGAAGCAGGCATGTCGAAATCCCATCCTCGACCCTTCTGGCAGATTGTCGCCACCGAGAGGCGCAGGACGCTATACGTTGGCCTACCTCATGCTCTCGCATCATCCCATGACCGAGCGGAATCTCGTCCGAACACTCTTGGCTCTCTACCTTATCAGTGGAATCCTTGCGATCGGGCTGGGTGTGAATTGATGCAATCGCAGGAATTTTCCAAGGGGGTTGCCGGGACTATTCGACGGGTTGCTTTCGTTCCCGCCCGATATGGGCTTCGTCCTGACCGGATTGTGAGACGGCTTCGACGAATGATTTCGCTTGCAGATCGGTGGGGATTGGATGCCACCATCCCCGTGACTGCGTCCGCTCTTGACCGGCACCCGGGAATCGTGACCTCCCTCAGCGGAGTGGACTTGGCGATTCACGGCTACAATCACGTGTCCTACGCCGACTTGACGATCGAAGAGCAGAATGCGGATATTGCAGGAGCGAAGGCGGCCTTCATACGGCACGGAGTCCAGACGACCGGGTTCCGAGCTCCGTATCTGAGGCTTCATCCAGCGACGTACGCAATTCTGAGATCGAACGGCTTTGTCTATGACTCCAGTCTGCCTGACCTGTTCTTGCCAGAAAGCGACCCCGCTTATCAGTCCGTGTCCAGCCTTTCGGGGATGCGATATGCGAATTTCCGCTCCCTGACACGTCGAGCCGACGCGGCAACAGCGTCTCTGATCGAGTTCCCGGTGGCACTCCCCGATGACGAAATCCTTGTTGACGGGCTCGGCATCCGCAGATCTTCTACGCTTTCAAGAATCCTCGGGACGATGGTCGAGCATGCGGCGAGATCTGGCCGCCATCTGGTCCTTCAGATTCATCCTGAGCGGTTCGACTTTTTCTCGGATGCCCTGAATCTCGTCCTACAAAAAGCGTCCGATGACGGCGCGTGGAAGGCGTCGCTCGCCCAAGCCTCAGCTTGGGCTATTTCACGAGGAGGCCAACCGGGGAACTGGCCAAATGGCAGTCCGTACGCGCTCTCACTGACCGGCGACCTCGATGCAGTATCTCTCGCAGATTTCGTCGCCAGGGTGTGGGTGGACTGATTCATGGAGGTCTTGAGCGATGTTCCAGACCCGGCCTGGAACCGATTTCTTGATGCCAATCCAGAGTCGAGCATATTCCAGAGTCCCCGGTTGAGATCGGTCTTTCGGAAAACAACTGGGTATCGCCCGTTCGTGTTCGCCGTTGAATCGGGAGGTGAGATTGCAGCGCTAGTCTCGGGAGCAATCGTCTCGTTCTCCCGGCAGGTGCTTGCTCGGCTATCCTCAAGAGTTGTAATCGTCGGTGGGCCTATCGGTCAACACGATCTGTTTCCGGCGGTACTGAATGCCGTCGACGAGCTCGCGAGAAATTCAGCCGTTTTCTCACAGATACGGAACCTCAAGGCGCCTGAGGACCGCGCTGCCTTCGAATCGGTCGGATATGAGTGGGAGGACCACCTGAATTTTGTTGTTGACTTCGACCAAACACTCGACAAGCTATGGCGTGGAATGTCGAAGGCACGCCGAAGGGCCATCGAGAGAGCGGACAACCTCGGTCTCGAGATGGTTGAGCTCGGCCCGCAAGATCTCGGCTCTTGTTACGAGCTCCTCAAAGCGACCTACTCTCGAGCGAAGGTTCCACTGGCTGATCGGAGCCTCTTTTCGAGTGCTTTCGATCTGCTCTTGGATTCCGGACACTTGTGGGCGTGCGGCGCGCGTTCGTCGGATTCGCTTTGCGCCGTGCGGTTGGTTCTTCGATGGAAGCGATCGTTGTTTGACTGGTATGCGGGGTCTTCCGAGCTTGGCAGATCGATGCACGCAGATGAATGGCTTATCTGGCAGCTCCTCCAGAAAGGTATCCATTGCGAGTGTGCAACCTTCGACTTCGGAGGAGCCGGCGCACCAGGCGCCGATTATGGCCCAGGGGAGTTCAAGAGACGGTTCGGGGGTCGAAAGATCGAACCCGGTAGGTTCGTGAAGACCTATCACCCATGGACTCGACGAGTTGCAACTTCAATCTACGAACTCTGGAGATTCCTGTCTTGAGCCAACTGAAGCCAATGCAGCCAGGTGCTCGGGTCGTCGAAGTGGGCGACGGCATCGACGGGTGCGCGGCCTCGGGTCCGCGTCCGGATGCGTGGACAGAATACATTGACGCGAGGCTGGTATGGGAACCTCTTGCCGAGCTTCTTCTGGAGCGTCCGAGGTGCGTTCTCGACTTGGGATGCGGGGATGGACACGTCGCACGGGAACTTTCTAGACGGGGATTCTGGGCCATCGGGGTCGATATTCAAAGGGCGGTCGGTCCCCAGGTGGTTTCGAGGGTGGAGAGCTTGCCATTCCGGAACGAGACCTTCGACCTTGTCCTCCTAGTACTCGTGCTCATGCATGTGCCTCGGGCAGAATTTACCATGCGCGAGATCAGGAGAGTAATGAAGCGGGGGGCCACGCTGTTGATTGCGGTCGGAAACCGGCAGAGTTTCACAGGTCTGGCTGTTCGCGAGGGCAGTCCACGTTTCCTGAACGAGCGCATCCCATACCACTACTACCGCTCCTACAATAGACGCCAATTGAAGGAACTCCTCGTCTGCTCCGGATTCAAGGTTAAAAGCATTCGCTGCGTCACATTTGTCCCTCGATTCGTTGCCAACTCGCATCCGAAGTTCCTTCGGAGAGTTCTCACAGTTGCCGTCTTTGCGGAGAGAATGCTTGCGGCCGTTCCGCTGATCCGGTGGTGCGGCGTTCGCCTCCTTGCGCTCGGAGAGGCGGAATAGAGTTGAGCTTATCCGTGGAACCCATCACTGACCAATCGAAGGTCCCTTGGGAACCTTTGGCAGGACGGAGGTTCTTTCAGAATCCAGATTTGGGAGACATCTACAGTAGAGAGACCCGTCACGATGTCCTTCGGTTCTCAAGAGTGGATGACGGGGAGCTCAAAGGCTACGCGCAAGTTGTGCTGTTCCGCGAAGGGCCCCCGCTCCTCAGAGCATTGGCTTCTCACGGTACCATTCGCCACGGTCCGGTAATGAGGCCTGATTCTTCGTCCTCAGACTGGGCATCGTTTCTCATGCAAATTATCAAAGAGACGCGCGACACCATGACATATCTTCGGATTTACCCGGGTAGAATGGCCATTCCAGAGCAGGCGGCTGCCGGGGCGGGTTTCCAACGCACTCCGTGGCTGGATTTCTTCGTCGATATCGAGAGACCCGAAAGGTCCATTCTTGCTGGAATGAGCAAGGATCGTCGGTACGGGATTCGAAAGGGGACGGAGCGGGGAGTCTCGGTGTGGACTGCGGAGAACCGCGAGGACGTTGAACAGGCCTATCAACTCTTGCTCCAGACCCACAAACGAGCACGTTTTCCTCTCGAACCCGTTCGTTTCTTCTCAGAGATATTCCGTAATTTCGCACGAGACAGATTTTGCATCCTCACCGCCAAGCACAAAGACAGGCCTCTCGCGACCTGTGTGGTTGCAGTCGACGGTCGTTCTGGTGTGAACTGGTACGCGGGATCTTCATCGGATCCCTCGGCAAGCCGATTCTACCCCAACGACGTCGTGATTTGGGAAGCGATTCGATGGAGCCGTGCCCACGGGCTCTCTTTCTTCGAGATGGGAGGCGGAGGGCCCCCAGGAGACGCAAGAGGTTTTGTTTCGTTCAAGAAGCAGTTCGGCGGGGCGACCGTCGATGTGGGCCGTTATACTTTCGTCCCGAAGCCGTGGAAGTTCGGGTTGGCTTCTCGAGGTTTCGGCCTATTCCGCATGATCCGGCGGCTGAGTCGATGACCCATACCTCAGGACGGCCTGGCCTGAGGCCAAGGCTTTGGGTTGACTTTTCCACGCGCGATATGCTGGCTTGTTTGCACGGTGACAACCGTGTCCGATCGGAGGACGGCCTACCAATCCAACGGGGAGCAGGCCTTCTTCTGAATAGTGGTCGGGCAGGCCTCCACGTTTTGCTCAAGAGCCTTTCTCTTCCCGCGGGCAGCAAAGTCGGGGTCCCGCTATTTGTGTGCGAGGCTGTCTTTGAGGCAGTCGTTCACGCTGGATGCCAGCCGGTGTTTCTCGATGTCGATCCGGAGACAATGATTCTTCCCGCTTCTCAACTCGATCGGCAAGACGCCGTCGCCGCTGTGGTCGCAGTGCACTTGTTCGGCAACCCTGTTGATGTCCATACATTGTCCGACGGGCGATCCATTCCTGTCATTGAGGACTGCGCTCACGCATTGTTCAGCACGATGCATGGGCGACGAGTAGGGACTCAGGGGATTGGGGCGATTTATTCGTTCGGCCTCGGGAAACCCGTTTCCATCGGCCGCCTCGGAGCTGCTATTGCTGCTGGGAAGAAGGAGGCGGAGTCCCTCGAGCGGGTTGCGGGCGGAATCCCACCTGAGACTTGGGGCGAACGTGCCTCCCGTGGGATTCAGTCAAGTGCCATCTCGGCGATGTACAGGAAACCATGGTACGGCATGTTTGCCTATGAACTCGGCCGAACGTTCGAACGGGCCCTTGACCCGATGGCACACAACGTTCGCGAATACGCGACCGCTGACGTCCAGTTGTTGGCTCTCGTCATCTCCAAGCTCTCGTCCTATAAGTCTCGAGTTCCGTTCCAACAAGACGCATGGAAGGTCCTCACGGACGCGGCGATTGATGGATCGGGCAATGAAATTAGACCACAGCTGACCGAACCGGGGGGCACATCTGATCAGTGGGTCCTCGCATTGAACTGTGGTTCCAGAGCTCGTCGCGACTTTTTGGCGCGGGCGCTGCTCAGATTTGAGATCGACTCAATCGAGATGTATGACGGAGTCCCGGAATCTGCGTCGCGTCGTTTCGGATACAGGGGTGGCGCGCCTGTCGCTGAGCACCTATCCAAGACAGTGCTTGCAATACCGGTTCTTACCGGTAACAACGCCGATTCGGTCGAGCGAGTTGCGGGCCAGTTGTTCGATGCTGTACGGACTGTGGTCCGATGAGAGTGTCGATCGAGGTGGGTCATCCAGCTCATGTGCACTACTGGAGGCCAGTCTACAGGGCGCTACTCGCCGAAGGGCATGACGTTGTCTTGTTCGCCCGCGGGAAAGAAACCACGTTCGCCCTCTTGCGGGCCTTGCAGATTCCATTCATCCCAGTCGGGCGTAACTTCCCCACGATCGCAGGCAAAGCTGTCGGAATGGCCTACAATACATTGGATGTACTTCGCGAGTCCAGACGACTACATATACAGCTCATGCTCAGTGGCGGCATGCCATACAGCGCTCAAGCCAGCGCGATTCTCGGCGTTCCGCATCTGGCGATAATCGATACTGAGAACGCCACGTTGACCCTTGGTGTCACCATCCCGTTCACGGATGTAGTTTGCACTCCGGCCTGTTTCCGGAAGTCATTCAAGAATGCAATCCACGTCAGATTTGATGGTTACGTAGAGTCGATGTATCTGCGGCCGGAATACTTCACCCTTTCAACCGGGATACGGGAGCAGCTGGGCCTGCTACCTGGCCAGCCATTTTCCGTGGTACGGTTTTCTTCTTGGGATTCAAGCCATGATTTGGTTCGAGTTCGAACAGGCCTCGAATCGAGTGCCGGGAAGGACCTTCTAATTCGGAGCTTGGCGAGACACGGCCCAGTTTTTGCGAGCAGTGAAGTCCCCCTTCCGTCGTCGCTTCTCAAACTCGTCCGTCAAGTCCCATTGAATGATGTTCATTCCCTGCTTCACTACGCATCAGTGTATTGTGGCGAAGGGGCCAAGATGGCTGCAGAAGCCGGCCTACTAGGTACTCCATGGCTCTATGTTTCTCCGATCGGCCGAAGCTACCTCGACGAACAAGAGAACAGATTTGCACTCGGCAGGTCCACCTCCACCCTTGAAGACGCAATTAGCCAGGCGGAAGCTTGGCTGAGCGACCCGAACCTGAAGGAAAAGTGGCTCGGACGCAGAAGGCAGCTTCTTGACGCAACCAGCGACGTGACACAGTTCGTCCTGCAACAAATCCACAGTCTCATGGGGGTCCTTCACTGAGTGCTGTGAAGGCAGGGCTAAGTGAGGCGGAAGGCGACCGGTCCGATTTGAAGATAGCTTATGTCGTATCGATGACCAACGGGCTACACAGCTTCGTCTACCGAGAAATCCGCGAGCTCCGTTCACACGGAGTGCTAGTTGTGATGTTTCCGACGAGGGTTGGAACGGGGCCCTACATGCCTGCTAAGGATTGGCCTGTCTATCGGCCAACTTTGGTTCGCGTGATCGGCGCTCATTTGCGATGGGTTACAGCCGATTCTCGTCCTTACTTGAAAGCACTTTTCGAAGCCACCCGAATGAACTCGGTGATTGACTTCATCTTGGCCGTCTCCTTCGCCGAGACAATATTGAAGTGTGGGCTCAAGCAGATACACAGCCACTTCGGTGATCACAAGTTATTTATCGCCTACTTTTGCGGCCTTCTAACCGGGCTCCCGGTCTCTGCTACAATTCACGCGTACGAGCTCTACGACAACCCGAACCCGCGCATGTTTAAACATGCGCTTTCGAAAATCGACGCCATCGTGACGATTGCAGAGCATAATCGCTCCGTGCTGACCGACACGTGGGGAGCCCCGGCGGAGAAAATTTCGGTTGTTCCAATGTTCGCCGACATCCCCCCAGACCCGCAACACGAGCCTAACGGTCAAGGGAAAGTGATTATTCTTACTGTTGCTCGGCTCGTAGAGAAAAAAGGCCACTCGACCCTCCTGCGGGCAATTTCTCGCCTGCCAAAGAACTACGAAGCGTGGCTAGTCGGGTCAGGACCATTGAACATCGAAGCCTTGGCAATCCGGCTTGGCGTCGCAGACCGCGTGAGAATTCTTGGCCGAGTCAGTAATGCAGAACTGGACCAACTTTACAGACGCGCTGATATCTTCTGTCTTGCATCCGAGACCGCAGGGACCGGCGATCGTGAGGGGATCCCCGTTGCCCTGATGGAAGCGATGGCGCATGCGCTTCCGGTTGTCGCGACCAAGCACGCCGGCATCCCCGAGCTCGTTGAAGAGATACTAGTATCGGAACGCGATCCCGATCAGCTTTCTGAAGCGCTCTGGAGACTCGGCGCGGACGCAGCACTCCGCAGCAAATCGGGTCAGCGAAACTACCGAATTGTGCAAAACCGATTCTCGCGGGATAACGTTCTTCTACTAAAATCAATCTTCGAGAGTCTCGTGCGATGATCCTAAGAAAACGAACCATCCACTGTTGTCTAATCGTGTTGGCCCTCATCAACATCGTCTTTCGATACCCAGTTGATGTTACGCATGAATTAGGTGCCGACACCACATTCGTGCACTCCCTCACAGCGAGCATTGTTCAGGAAGGGCGTGCCTCATGGATCCTGCATCCTTTCTCCTATTTCGGGCTCTACGCGCTATCCTATCCCAGTGCAGTCCCGTTCATTTTCGCGAGCGGTACGGAAACTAGTGGCGCACCCATAGAATTGATGACACTCCTGTTCGGGTGGCTTGTCGCCGTTGTCGGGTGCCTGGGCTCGTTCATTTTCGCAAGGACAATTCGGCGAGATGACTCGTTTGCCCTTCTTGTCGCCCTCCTGTTCCCGTTGGCTCCTTTCTTCATCAAGGACACATTTTGGGTTGCCTCCACTCGTGGATTTGTTGTGGGCTTGCTACCGGCGTTTCTCGCCCTACTCGTCACGTCAATGAGGAAGCAGGTATATCGGGAGGCGGCACTCGCCTTCATCCTCTTCATCTTGTTGGCCGCAATTCACAGAATGGGAGTCCTGTCTCTTTTCTTCTTGATCGCGTACATATTCGCGATCCCATTCCACAAGGTTACCCAGAGGCTTAGGTTCGCGCTTGTCAGATACGAGACGCAAACGCGATACGCAATCGCTGGGTCAGCCGTCGTCATCTTTCTCGGAATTTTCTACTTACAGTTCTTGTATCCAGGAATCTTAGGCGCGAACATCACTGACCAGTACCGCACAAGTGCATATCTCCAAGGCGACGCGTTTCCAATCTTGGTCGCAAACATGGGCGTTAGCTTGTCGGGGAAGGTGGGTCCCATGTTCGCCCTCGCACCTCTTGGACTTCTCGCCTATGTCTGGCGGCGCCCGAAAGAGGCTACGGACAAGTTTGTTCTGACCGCCACCCTCCTTTTTCTCCCTTTGCTTTCCCTCCGCGATTATATCGCGGAATTCCTAATTCCCCTCTTCATTTTCCTGTCGGTGTTTGGCCTCATGGCGCTGCGATTCAACCGGCGCAAGATCGTCACTGTCGCCCTCACTGTCGTAGTCCTTGGCTCGGCAGCATTCTCGTGGGGAATGAAGGACTACTGGAGCGGGCACTATGGAACCGACGCGGCGGTTTCTGATTCGTCGTACTCTGCCGCTCTCTTTCTACGATACAAGGCGTCGGGCACAATAGTTTCGAATGACGGTCTGATTGCCGGCCAGCTCGCGGCCTTCAGCGGAAGGCCCACTTTGCCACTGGGAGGCGCATCTCTTCACTGGACTGGTCCGCAAGAACTCCCGTGGCGATTCATTCCTCCCGAAGAGGTCCGTGTTCAGCTCGTCCCAGTCACAACCATCTCGTTCAACACCGACGAGATCTATGTTGCGCTTGGGCTTCGCAACGTAGAATCGGATTGGGAAGCAATGTTGTATTATGTTGAACCCGGCGTTGCGGAGCAGCAATTTCTCACATACGATGTGCACTACATTGCGGTCGACACGATGAGGCCTCATACCTTTCTCTCGTACGCATACGATAGGTCTTCTCTGTACCTTGCGTCCGTGCTCCCCTCTTCCTCATACATCGTGTACGAGAACGGAGCCGTGACAATCTGGTTCAGGGGATAGGCCGCGAAATTCACAGGCCAAGGGCTAGGGGCAAAGGGTTTCGAGTCCTACTGATTACCAATGCATACGCTCCACAGATTGGTGGAATTTCAGAGTATCTCGCGGAGCTCGTCCGAGGACTTAGGAGCCAAGGGATTGAGACGAAAATTTCCGCGATGCCAGAAAATTTCAATCGGCTTGACGAAACGGCGCGAGGAAGCAAGATTTGGTGGCGAACTGTTCATCTGATCTTCGTTGCAGCGTTCATAATCCAGTCGATTCGACGTGTTACTAGGCTCCAACGAGTGAGCCGCCCCCTGGTTGTCCACTCGCATAGCGCGAGTTATTGCTTGCTACTCGGCGTCCTTGCGAAGGCACTCGGTTCGCCAACAGCCCACACATTCCATTCTCCACTCGACAAGCCGTCAGCGTCGCTCGCTCGCCTGCTACCACGCACCGATGCGGTCGTTTTCGTGTCACAGGCTCTTCGTACACAATTCGGCTCTGTAGGCCTTCAAGCCACGAACGTAGTCGTCATCCCAGGAGCGGTCGATACGTCTCGGTTCCACCCGCCGAGCGTCGAGGAACGGAGAGCCGCGCGGACAAGGATCGGCGCGTGGCTCAACGATCCAACCCAAAGGCACATCCTACTTTTCGTTGGACGCGTCGTACCCGAAAAAGGAGTCGACGTCCTCATCGCCGCCTGCAAAGAAATATTCGAAGCAGATCCTCAGTCCAGCCTCCTCATTGTTGGCCCATTTGGTACAGACCCGAGTGGCAAGTCATTCATCGCCCGATGTCAAGCGGATATCCGAACGTACGCACTCCAAGGAAGGGTCGCAATGCCTGGTGCATTGTCTGCTGAGGACGTACTCGCCGCATATCAAGCAGCGGACATACTTGTGTGTCCATCCTCCTGGCCAGAGCCCGCCTCGGTCGCAGTTTCCGAGGGCATGGCGTGTGGGTTGCCCGTGATCGCGTCTCGGGTCGGCGGCCTCCACGAGCGGATAGACGAAGGCGTAACCGGCCTCTTGGTCCCCCCGAATGATCCCGGGGCGCTCGCGAAGGAGGTCCTACGGGTGCTCAAGGACCCGGATTTGGGGAGAACCCTCGCCAGGGAAGCGCGCACGAAGGCGCTCCGCGACTTGGACGGCAGAATGTTGTGCGCCCGTCATCTTGAGCTTTACAGCTCTCTCATAGACGCAATGCACCCCGAGTCGAAACAGAGAGGCTGACAGAATGCTGAGACAACCTCACTGCGGTCACACCAGATCTCTGGGCAGCGACCTGACGATTGTGGAGGGATCCGCTCGCGACTCATGGTGATTTCGGAGTTCATCGATTCACATTCCGCGGCGACCGCGGCAGGGACTAGGATACATGCCCTTCGAGAGTTCTTCACCGATAGAGGGTGGGACGTCCTCCTTGTGGTCCCAAGAGATGAAGAATCGGCGGAGGAGACGAGCCGAAACGATGGGCGCGTTCGACGCCTGACCACATACGAAACCCGACGGCAACAACTTCAGTCTCCCGCGGCGGTGATTGCGTTCCCGCTGAGCATTCGTGAATATGTCAACTCCTTTCGAGAATTCCGGCCAGACATTGTGGTCATCTCCGGATACTCTCCGTTCATCCTCATGGAGCCGTTGCTTGTTGCCAAGTTGCTCAGAATCCCTGTCGTGTTTGATGTGCTCGACTCGTGGATTCTGTTGGGCGAATTCCATCCCGGCCGGATTCGCAACTGGCTGCGGCGGTCCATCGAGAGGTTCGCGCTGTCTCGCGGCAACCTCGTGGTCGGTGTTACCAAGACCCAACTAGGGCTGCTTGCGGATCGCTACCGACTGAATTCCCAAACGTTGATGTTGGTACCACGAGGCGCGGATCTCTCCACTCGATCCGACGCGGGAGTTCGCCCGGACTACGACATCATTCATGTCGGGCCGCCACGCGACTATTACGATAATGACGGAATGCTCCAGTTCCTGGCCCGCCTGTCTTCCTTGCGTCGCAGTCTTCGCGTCCTCTTCCTTGGAATCGAAGAGGGACCCGTGAAAGCGAAGCTGGAGAGAGATCTCGCCGCTCACGGACTGACTGGAAACGCGGATCTCCGTCCCCCAGTTCCTTGGTCCGAGGTCGCGAGATGGACTTGCAGGGCGAAGTCGGGTCTGGTTGCCCTGACTAGGAACCCTCTCTATAAGGCCGCTGTGAGCACGAAGGCCTACGACTATCTTGTCGCCGGGATTCCAATCCTCTTCCTCGGTCCGTCGGATTCGGAGCAGGCGGAGTTCGTCCGGAAGTATGGGATCGGGCGTGTCTGTGAGACTCCCGAAGAGCTCGCCCAAGAGGCAGCTGCCCTCCTGTCGGACGAGAAGGCCCTGGGTCTACTTCGAAAAAACGCCGAGGCGGCGGCCTCCTCGCTGGCCTGGACGCAGGTCTTGAAACCGTTCTACGAACACGTGGCCGCTCTCCTGAGCCTTCGCGACGGGGAGCATGCGCGGGGTTGAGTTCGATACCCATGGCGTCTCTTGGTGCGCAAAGGGGATATCTCGTTCACCTTGAGCCTGCCGAGATGGCTTCCTTCGTCAAGAAGGACTACGAAATCCTCCAGTCGCGGTTCGAAATGCGTCGCCGCTTCTTCCGGGGAGCCCTTCACGCTCTTCCGGATCGGGCAGCGATCTACCTTGGAACACGTCAGTCGGCCTTTACCTTCAGCTGGTTTGCGTACCTACAGGCGTACTGGGCCGTGCAGTATTCGAAAAGATTGGCGAAGAAGTCGCTCGTCGTGCTGGGCGGTTTCGACGTCTGCGCGGACGAGGATCCGCACCTCCCAGATCGCTTGGACTCGGTTCGTTTCATTCTTCGAAATGCGGATGGCCTACTTGCAGTCTCAGAGAGAGTTCGACAGCAAGCCCTCGAAATTGAGCCGAAGGCTCAGATTTCGCTAGTCTACCAAGGGTTCGACTCCGAAAAGTATTCGGTCGGCAGCAAGGAGCCCATCGTTACTACGATTGGATACGTCCGGCGTGGGAATCTGGAACGCAAGGGATTGAAGGTTTTTGTGGAAGCCGCGGCAAGGCTTCCGAGGTTCAAGTTCTTCCTCGTGGGCGAGTGGCTCGATGATTCGATTCAGCACTTGAGGTCGATTGCCCCTCCGAACGTTTCATTTACCGGCTTTCTGCCAGAGCCGGACCTCATCAACTTGCTTCGTCGGACGAGCGTCTACGTACAAGCTTCGGCGCACGAGGGATTCGGGTGCTCGTTGGCCGAGGCGATGTTATCCGGCTGTGTGCCCGTCGTCAGCGATCGCGGTGCCATCCCTGAAGTTGTCGGGGACACTGGGACGTACATCGACCCTCGAGATCCCGAGAGTGTTGCGCGCGGCGTGGGCGAAGCGATGGCCCGAGTGGCGACCGGACCCTCGGCGCGGGAGAGAATCGCGACGTTGTTTCCACTGGAGCGCCGACGGAAGCTCCTTCTCGGGGCTGTTGAGGAAGTGCTAGGGTGACCCCGCCTACTAAACCGAGTGCCAGGTGATGACTCGAAGGTCTTCCTTGTATCTCCAAATTTCTACCCAAGTATCGGCGGCGTGGAAAGCCATCTAATCGAGCTCATTCAAGGTGTCTCCGACGTGGAATTTGCCGTCCTGGCGAATTGGCGTCCGGATGCGAACTGCGCTGCGGAGTTATTTCCGAACGTGGAATTTCATTACGCTTGGCCTTCCGACAGGTCCCTGAGGAGATGGCTCGCCTCGTCCAGAGTAACGGTGGGTCTTTATCGATCGATGAGAGCCACGTTCGAGCTCCTGCGGCTCATGAACCGTCGACAGTGGTTTCGGGAAGTCGCCGCCGACGTCGTTCACTTTCACTTCCTAGACCTGGATCAGGCGAGCCGACTGGCTCGAAGGCTTGGCGCGGCCTCCGCCATCCACGATTGGTGCGAGAAGTCAGTCGAACCGGTTGGAAGCAGTGCCGGTCTGCTACTCACGGACCACACAGTGTTTACATCGCCCTCAGAGATCGTGCCTGAGGAGGCTAAGGCCGCCCTTCTCGAGACATTCGGGAACATCGTGTCTGTCGATTCCAAGAGCTTCGAAGTCGTGAGAGCCTATCAAGCGGATCATCCGGGGAGAAGCTGGTTCATCCCTAATTCTGTTAACACGGACGTGTTCCATCCTTCGCGGCGGCTGCGCGATGCGTTTCGAGTAGGCTTCGCCGGCCGGGCTGGGAAACCCGGTGAAGGGATATTGGAAGAGGTGATACGCGAGCTCGGATCTTCTGTTGCCTGGCGGTTCGCTGCGGCGGGCGAGTTGCACGACGTGAGGCGGGGCGTGTCGGCGCGGGTTCGCGCGGAGGTTCGCGCAGATATCGAGCTCTTCCATAACCTCGACTACCTTCACATGCCGGAATTCTACTCGGCAATTGACGTCCTATTCAATCCGTTCCCCGGAGAGGGAGTTGGACGAACATCCCTGGAGGCGATGGCGTGTGGCGTTCCGGTTGTGGCGGTGGGGCGCGGCAACAAGTACCCGATTCAAAACGGAGAAACCGGGTACGTGTTGCCCCCAGATCCGAAGATTATTGCTGAGACGATTCTCGGCTTGCAGAAGGACCCCGAATTGACCGAAGCAATGGGAAGGAGGGCTCGGGCGACGGTGGAGCGCGAGTTTTCGAATCGGACGGTCCTTCCAACTCTGCGAGCCGTATATTCTCAGCTTGCTGATAGCGTCAGGGCCTGAGGAGAGCAGTTCTTGAGGGCCGTCGGGTTACGTGCCGTCACCCTTGCGACGCGCGTATGAGCAGCCTGAGATGTCGGCCGAGCCCGGCGTATACCTCGGGTTCAATTCGCTTGAGCGACACGAAGTACATGATCGTCCCGACGAGCGTGGCGGAACCGAGAACCACCACATCCTGCCCGCCGATCGAGTAGATAATTGACTTGAATGCAAAGGCAAGCCCCCCGGCAATCCCGGCAGCGACGACTGGGCCTCGTAGACGAACGGCCAATTCGCTAAACCGGAGCTGGAGAATCCGCGACGCCCAGAGGAGCGAGACTACCAGCGCAAATGGGACCGGGATCGTCATTGCAAGGGCGGTGCCGGCGATTCCAAACAGGATTGTGAAAGGTGGAAGGAGGCCGAGAGACCCGACTAAGATCATTGCATTGAGCCGCGGAATCGCGCCGGGCCGACCCATCGATGCGAACAGAGGCGTCGTGAATTCAACGACAGCTTTAGAAAACCCGTAGAAAGAAAGGATGATCAGGGGGAGTATCGAGGGTCTCCATATCGGCCCGAGCAGGACAAGGACGATTTCCGGGGCCATGACCGCTAGACCGAAAGATACCGGTGCGACGGTCGCGATCGCGTACCCGACGCTTTCGAGATAGCCTCGTCTTACCCGCGGCAAGTCCTCCTGAATCTTCGAGAGGGTCGGGAACAAAGCGGTGGCAGCCGAACCAGATACCATTGAAGAAAAGAGGCAAATGCTGTATGCGACCGCATAATACCCCAGCGTGGCGGTCCCCAAGATAAGGCCGACGGTGAAATTGTCGACGTTGGTCATCAAGAAGACCAAGACCGATGCTACGATGATGTGACGCGAGTATGCGAAAAGCGACTTCGCGACCGAACGGTCGAACCTGAATCGTGGGCGCCAGGGATACGCAACCGAGAGGCTCACCACCCAAACCATCTGCGACGCGATTAGGGCTACGATAAGAGACCAGAAGCCGAAACCTAGGATCGCGAGGCTGATCGCGACAACGGAGTTCGTGAATTGGTTGAGTAGGTTGGGGACAATCAACCGTCGATACGCGAGCTTGACAGTGAGTCTCGTAGTCGGAATGAGACTCCAGGGGCCGATGAGATACACGATGGCGAGCGCTTGAGTGGCGCCCGCAATCACGGGGTTCCCAAAAATCGAGGACCATGGTATCGCAAGCCCGAGTGTGGCCACGAGCAATGCGATGGAAATGATCGCCCGGAGCGACATCGCCACCTCGTACTCCTCATCCTTGGCAGAGTCCGCGCGCTCGATGAGGGCATAATCGAGGCCGAAGTTCCCGAGCGCGGACACGAACCCGATGAGGCCCGCTGCGAGAGCGAAGATGCCGAAATCCGCGGGAAACAGGACTCGAGCGAGGACGATTTTCGTCGCGACCGCGAAGCCTCTGCTCACCCATTGCATGGCGATGAGGATTGCAACGTTTTGCGCCGTCCGTGTTCGAACGGAACGGCCGCTCCCTTCTTCCCCGAATCCCGAATCGGCCATGACGTCCGCCCAGATTGTTTCAATTGAGCCTCTGGTTCCCGCTACCTAGCATCTGTTCGCGCCGGCTCTAAGGACGAGCCCACATCCGACGCAGTTCGAACCCGTCGGAGCGCACGCGATGTGGTAATACCGACCGCATGAACACCTTCTTCCCGGAATCGATAAGCTCATGCTTCTCTTGCACGTCCAGCAAAGAGTGCTGGGCGCAGAGCGTCCCACCTTGCGTGGATTCCCTTCGATTCCCGTTTGGGGTAGGAATCGAAAGAGAAGAGACCAGAAGAGGGCAATCCAAGCGAGAAAAATCAGCCATCCGGCGTATGAGTGGGCGATGAGCATGTGCTGCAGATCCGTCTCGCCAGTGTCCGTGTAGTAGCCGACCAGAATGATGACGACCATCCGCAGCACATTCGCGATGTACGATGTGATTAGCCCCAGCCCCAGGAAGACCCAGAGTCGCTTGGACGGTTTCTCATACTCCGTCATGACGAAGGCTGCAAACGCCGACGCGAAAATTCCGAAGGAGTAGATGCCCGAACAAGCTGTCGTGATTACGATGGTAACTTCAGCGCCTACATGCAACGGCACGAACGTAAGTCCGGGAGCGGTTGCACCGCTGACGGGATGAACCGTATTGGATACCCCGATCATCGAAAGGACCCCGCTGGTTTCGGGTGCCAGGGCAACCCATGAGTACACGTCCACTGAGCGCTGGAAGTCCTGGTAGAACGCCCTGGATAATAGGAGTGGCGCAACGAGGATGAGATTCAATAGAACGAAGAATGCCAGTACAAAATCCCGCTCCCGTGCATACTTGTCGGGGACCAGAGGGTGGACAAGAAGAGTCGCACCGAGTAGGATTGCAATCGTGTCCTCCGTGAGGAGTTGCGGGTTCGCGGATAGAAACACATTGTACGCGATATCGGTGAGGACAATCGCGGCTCCGAGGGCCGGAAAAACAGAGACCCGCCGATTGTCGAGTCGAAATCGGGAAAGGATCTTGTCAAAAATGTGATTCCGGCTGGGCTCCTTTTGGGTGGTCTGGGGCCATACTTGCCAGACGAAGATAGCACCCCCGAATGCGACAAGCGGAAGGGCCACCCATTCGAGGACAGAGCCTTTCGGGCGGTCGACGAGGAGCGCGACGCCTGCAAAAGTGGTAATAAGCGCCATGAGGACCATGGCTTTTCGTTGATTTGTCAGCGCCGCTGCAACCGATTTGAAAACCATGGCGCCCGTCGATTCCGACGAAGGTCGAGGATATAAGAAGCCTCGCGACTCGTTATCGAGAGCGCGAGAGGTAGGACGGTTCAAATAGCCTCGCCCGATACGACGCTCGGTCGGCCCATGAAGGTCGTCGGCGGCTCCGCGTCGGTCCCCCTCGCCCGAGGCATCGCGCGCGAGCTCTCCGCCGAGTACGTCGACGTGGCCTTCGAGAGGCACCCGGGCGGCTTCCCCGACGGAGAGCGATACGTCCGCCTCCTCGGCCCCGTCGCGGGCGAACATGTCGTCCTCGTGCAGACGACTCACCCGGACCCGATGATCGTCGAGATCCTCCTCCTCGCGGACGCGATCCGCGACGCGGGCGCACATCGACTCACGGCCGTCGTCCCGTATTTCGGCTACGGCCGGCAGGACAAGCGGTTCCTTGACGGCGAGGCGATTTCGGCGAAGACGATCGCGAAGCACCTTGCGGTCGACTGCGACGAACTCCTGACGATGGCGATCCCGGCCAACCCGCAGATCCTCCGGGCCTTCCCGCTCCCCACGCGCGAGGTGAGCGGCATGCCGGCGATTGGCCGCTACCTGAAGTCCGCGAAGGTCGACGTGCTCCTCGCGCCGGACGAGGGCGCGCTTCGGCTCGCGAAGGAGGCCTCGTCGATCGCGGGGGTCCCGTTCGACTTCCTCGTGAAGGAGCGCATCGACTCGTACACGGTCAAGATCGAGCCGAAAACCTTGGCCGTCCGGGGCAAGTCCGTGGCCATCGTCGACGACGTCATCTCGACGGGCGGAACGATTGCGATTGCCGCAAAGGAACTTCGCGGCCAAGGCGCCCGCCGGATTGTCGCCGCGTGCGTCCACGGCCTCTTCGTCGGACCTGCGGAGTCGAACCTGAAGGCGTGCGATGACGTGACCGCGACCGATACGGTCCAGTCCCGCCACACGAAGATCACTGTGGCGCCGGAGTTCGCCGCGGCGATCCGGGCCCTCGGGACGCCGTCCGGCTAGCTTGAGCGCAACGAGATGAAGTCCGGATGCGGGGGCCGCGTCATCGGAACCTAGGGGCTCAGGCTCGGATACTTCCGCCGGATTTCGGCCGCGAAGTCATCGCGCCCTAGGCCTAACTCCAGATTGGCGAGCAGCCATCCCGCCTTGTCCCCGATGTCGTACCGCTTCCCTCCGAACGGGAGGGCGAACACGTCCTCGTGGTGGATGAGGTCGTTGATCGCGGGCGTCAGGTCGACTTCCGCCGAATGCGACTTCGCTTCGCGGCGCAGCGAATCCAACACTCCCGGCGTGAACTGATATCTCCCCACGATCACGAAGTTCGATTTCGCTGCCGCGGCCGATGGCTTTTCTTGGATCTCCCGGATTCGGAACACGTCCCCGCGGTCCTCCCCCGCGACGATCACGCCATACTTCGAGACGTTTTCCCGCGGGACTTCCTGGCACGCGATGACGCTCGCCCCGGTCGACCGGAACGATTCCAGCAGCTGCTGCTGGCACGGGACCGGCGAGGCGCAGAGGTCGTCACCCAGGAGCAGTCCGAACGGCGCGTCGTCGATGTACTCCGCCGCCGTGAGCACGGCATGGCCGAGCCCGCGAGGTTCTTTCTGGCGGACGAACATGAGATTCGCCAGGCCGGCGATCGCCTTCACCTGCTCGAGCGCCGCGACATCGCCTCGGTCCGACAGATACTGCTCGAGTTCCGCGGAGCGATCGAAGTGATCCTCGATGCTCCTCTTGTGCCGTCCGGTGACGAGGACGATCCGATCGTACCCCGAATGCACGGCCTCTTCGATCACGTACTGGATCGCAGGCTTGTCGAGGACCGGGAGCATCTCTTTCGGACTCGCCTTCGTGTATGGGAGAAAACGAGTGCCGTATCCGGCCGCCGGGATGACGGCTTTCATCGTCTGCGCGGAGCGTTATCGTTTTTATAACGCTTTGCACGATGTCTCCCCGGCGAGCGAGGACAGGCGCACCCGTGTCCCGAATTGCGGTCATCGGCGCCGGCGCCGCCGGCGTCGGCATTGCGGCCGCGCTGGCGAAGTCGGGGCATCGCGTCGCGTGCGTGGACAAGGATTCCGATCGGGTGCGCCGGATCGCGCGGGGCAAGGCCCCGTTCTTCGAGGCGGGGCTCGACGCCGAACTCCGGCGGCTCGTGGCGCGGGGATTAATCTCCGCCTCGACGGACGTGACCGAATCCGTCCGTGGATCCGACTTCGCGTTCCTCTGTGTCGGCACTCCGTGCCGCGAAGAGGGGAGCATCGACACGTCCCAACTCGAGTCCGCGGCGAGTGGCGTGGGCGCCGCCCTCCGAAACGGACGGCGGAAGACCGTCGTGGTCAAGAGCACCGTCGTCCCCGG
This sequence comes from Thermoplasmata archaeon, assembly GCA_036395115.1. Lineage (NCBI taxonomy): Archaea > Methanobacteriati > Thermoplasmatota > Thermoplasmata > Thermoplasmata archaeon. Next base: position 31,483 of record DASWDU010000043.1, read on the forward strand.
GACCACGGAATCCGTGGTCGTGCCGATCCTCGAGCGCGAGTCGGGCCTCTCCTTGGGACAGTTCGGCGTCTGCGTCAACCCGGAGTTCCTCCGTGAAGGGAGGGCGCTCCGGGACAGCGTGCGGCCCACCCACATCGTGATCGGGGAGTTCGATCGCCCGACCGGCTCGGCGCTCGTCCGCCTGTACGCGCCGTTCCGGTGCCCGAAGTTCCGGACGACGGTCCGCACGGCCGAGGCGGTCAAGTACGCGACGAACGCGTTCCTCGCCACGAAGGTGACGTTCGCGAACGAGGTTGCGAACCTCTGCACGCGGCTCGGGCTCGACGCGGACGAGGTCATGAAAGGGATGAGCCTCGACCCGCGGATCAACCCCCATCACCTGGTCCCCGGCGTCGGCCTCGGAGGCTCGTGCCTTCCGAAGGATCTGCGGGCGCTCCTCGGCCTCGCCCGCGCGAACGGCTATGAGCCGACCCTGCTCGCGTCGATCCTGGCGTCCGACGCCCGGCAGCCGATGGAGGTCCTCCGTCTGCTGGAACAGGAGACGGGGCCGGTCGCGGGGAAGCGGATCGCGATCCTCGGGCTCGCCTTCAAGCCCGGCACGGACGACGTCCGCGAGTCGAAGGCGATCGACCTCGTCCTGTCGCTCGAAAAGCGGGGGGCGCACGTCGTCGGGTACGACCCGCACGCCATGGACCGGTTCTCGGAGGTCGTCCCCCGCATCGAGCTCGCCCGGACCGCGGCGGAGGCCCTGGACGGCGCAGACGCGTGCATCATCCAGGCCCCGTGGCCGGAGTTTGTCCGCCTCGGCAAGGAGGCATTCGGCCGCATGGCAACCCCCATCGTGATCGACGCGCGCCGGACGTGGTCCAAGTCGAGAGTGCCCCGTGGCATTCGATACCGCCGGATTGGATGAGTCCTGCGTCCGGCCACCGGGAGGGGATGGGCCCGGCCACGGTCGGGCGCGCCAGACCTATCTTGTCCACGGCGAACCGCATCCTCCGGGCGGACCCGCCGGGCCCGGCGTCCGGGGCGCCGCGGCGGGGTGCTCAGGGGGACCCGCTCAGGTCAGCGCGATCCACGTGAGGATGTTGACGGAGACCGCCAGGACGACGCCGGCCCAGATGAGCAGGCCGAGGTTCTGCATGTCCGACGTCCGCTTCGAGCCGAGCGCGCCCGCGGTGCTCGCGAGGGCGCCGAGGACGCCTCCCGAGATCACGAGGAGCCGCGCGAGTCCGCGCGCGTTGATGTCGCCGCTCCCGTTCGCGATCAAGGCGCCGATCCAGATCGCCAAGAGGCCAATCGCGTTCAGCGCGAAGACGTTCCGGCGGGTGAGCATGCCTTCCATCGACATCGGGTAGTACGGTCCGGGATACGGCGGTGGCGGTTGCTGGGACAAGGCTCCGACCTCGGCCGCGCGATGTGTTTCAACTTATAAAACTATGGCGGGATAAATATATATGAGGGCGAATCGAGCCCGGCCTCCGGCCGCGGCCCGCGCGTTCCCCATGGCGCCGTCCGGTTCGGACGGCCCCACGGGTCGCGTCCGAGGCGACCGAACTCGTCCGGCGGCCGCATCCGCCGTGCACCGGATAGCCAAACCTACTTAGTCGAGAGGCCGCTTCGATGCGCGAGGCGGTCGGCGATGGCGCAGGTCGAGTTGCGGACGATCAAGGAGGTCAACCTGAAAGGCGGCACGGTCGTCGCGGCGTTCCCGAGCGTCGGGCTCGTGAGCACGATCACGGCGACGTACCTGATCACGAGGCTGCCGGTGGACCAAGTAGTCGCACTCGAGTCCGCCGACTTCCCGTCGCTCTCGATGATCTACGCGAAGAAGCCGAAGTTCCCCGCCCGCGTCTACGCGTCGGCGGCCCAGAGGCTCGCGATCTTCATCTGCGAGATGCCGCTGCCGATGTCGACGCACCGGGCCGTCGCGGACGTCCTCCTGAAGTGGTCTCACGACCAGGGTGCGCGCCAGATCGTCCCGCTCGAAGGCTTGCCGGCGGACCCGGAGGCGCCGGTCTCGGGCGAGCCGCCGGTCTGGGCCGTCGGGAGCACGGACCGCGCCCGCGCGGAGCTCGAGAAGCTCGGGATCGAGCAGCTGGAGACGGGGATGATCACCGGCGTCACGGGCGTCCTCCTGAACGAGGGCCGGTGGCGCAACGCGGATGTGATCGCGCTCCTCGCGGAAGCCCGGTCGGATCAGCCGGATGCGCGCGCGGCGGTGGCCCTCGTGCACATCCTCGACGAACTGCTGCCCGAGATCTCGATCGACCTGAAGCCGCTGCAGGAGCAGGCGACCGCCCTTGAGATGCACCTGACCCGGCTCAAACAACAGGCGAAGGCGGTCGTGCCGCCCGAACCGATCCCGAGCGAGATGTACCGCTAGGGAGATCGCGGCCCGCGGCTTCAGCGGCCTCGGATCGCGGCCTTGATCCGCGCGAACCTCTCGCGGTACAGCCGCTCGCACGAGCCGCAGCACAGGAAGTGGGTGCGGCCCTCCATGCGGATCTTGGTCGGCTCCCCCTCGATCGGCTTGCCGCACTCGAAGCACGCGACCGCGGCCGACAGCGGCCCGGAGAGGATCGCCCGCGGGATGTCCTTGAATCGCCTCGCCGCCACGTGAAGCGTCGTCGAGATGATGCCGTCGATCGACCGGACGCGCCGGAGGAACGCCTCACGGCCCCTCGATGTCGGGAGAACCGCCTCGGCGACGATGCGCGAGCGGTCGGTGCGGATCGTCCAACGCACTTCGGGCAGTCTCGCGAGCCGCTGGCCCACCTCGTCGGCCGTTCCTCGTCGGCATGCGAGGAGCAGCACGAGCCGCGTTTGGTGGAGCCTCTCGGGGTCGATCGCCGCGTGGTATCCGGCCAAGATTCCGAGGCGCTCGAGGGTCGCCACTCGGGCGCTCACCGTCGGGACACTGACCCCGACCCGGCGCGCGAGTTCGCGGAACGACCGTCGGGCGTCTTCTTGGAGCGCCCGCAGGATTTTCGTGTCCGTTTCGTCCAGTTCCATCGCTCCGGCCAGGACGGCCGCGGGGTATGAAGCTTTACAAACGTAAAGGCGAAGCGGGATGACCCACGGGCGGACTGGGCCTGCCGGCCGAGGGCTCATGGCGACCGATCCCGTGTGCGGCATGTACGTGGACGAAGGCACGCAGCTCACGGCCCTCGTCCGCGGCCGGCGGTACTACTTCTGCTCCCACACGTGTATGGAGGCCTTCACCGCGCCGGAGCGGGAAATCCGCAGGCTCATCTGGCTCACGGCCCTCAGCCTCGGAATCGGGATCCCCCTCTTCATCATCGGCTTCGGCCAGAGCGTCGGATGGTGGCTCATGGGCGCCGAAGAACCCGCGAACCTCGTGTTCTTCGTCTTGGCCACGCCGGTGCAGTTCGTCGCGGGTTGGCGATTCTACCACGGCACCTGGGACGCGATCAAGAACCGGAGCGCGAACATGGACGTCCTGATCGCCCTCGGCACGACGGCGGCCTGGGGCTACAGCGCCGTCGTCACGTTCCTCCCCCTGCTCGGCGCGCCGCTCGCGGACAAGGGGACGTACTACGACACCGCCGAGGTGATCATCGGCTTAATCCTCCTAGGGAAGTTCCTCGAGGAGCTCGCCCGCGGCAAGGCCGGCGACGCGATCCGGAAGCTGATGGACCTGGCCCCACGGACCGCCCACGTCCTGCGGGATGGCCGTGAGGCGGAGGTGCCCGTGGAACTCGTCCAGCTCGACGACGTCGTGATCGTGAGACCGGGAGAGCGGATCCCGGTCGACGGCACGATCTTCGAGGGCTTCTCCGCGATCGACGAGTCCATGATCACGGGGGAATCGATTCCGATCGACAAGCGCGTCGGCGACACGGTGATCGGCGCGACGATCAACAAGATGGGCCTCCTCAAGGTCCGGGCGACCCGCGTCGGCGCCGACACGACGTTGAATCAGATCATCAAGCTCGTCGGGGACGCCCAGATCGCGCGCGCCCCGATTCAGCGGCTCGCGGACCGCGTCGCCTCCGTCTTCGTGCCCGCGGTCATCCTCATCGCGGTCCTCACGTTCCTCGTCTGGAAGGTCGCGTTCCGCGAGACGGTCGCGCAGTCGCTCGGCTTCTTCATCGCGGTCCTGATCATCGCCTGTCCGTGCGCCCTCGGGATCGCGACGCCCGCGGCGATCATGGTCGGGACCGGCAAGGGAGCGGAGAATGGCCTCCTGATCAAAGGGGGCGAGTACCTGGAGAGGGCGCACAAGCTTACGACGGTCGTGTTCGACAAAACGGGCACGCTGACCAAAGGCACTCCCGCGTTGACGGACATCATCCCGTTCGGGCGGTACAAGTCGGATGAGGTGCTACGGATCGCCGCATCCGCCGAAAAGGGGTCCGAGCACCCCTTAGGCGCGGCCATCGTCCGC
>DASWDU010000044.1 GCA_036395115.1 Thermoplasmata archaeon
CGAAACTCGCGGTCCAGCTCGACCTCGAGCGACGCCGGCTCGAGGCGCTCGTGGCCGCGCTTGCGGACGGCCTGGTCGTCGTAGACCGCGACCTCCGCGTCCTGTACCTGGACGGCGGCGCAGAGGCGCTCCTCGGTTGGCAATCGTCCGAGGTCCGCGGTCGTCGGATGCACGATGTCTTCGACATCTCCGAGGCCGAGGCGAGCGTCGCCTGGACGAGGGAGAAGAGCCGTCCCGCCCTGGCGCCGAAGGATCTCCGGCTCCGGGCTCATGATGGCGTCACGGTCCAATGCAACGCGCAGGCGATCGCGGTGCGCGGGGACGACGGCGAGTTGATCCAGATCCTGTTCGCGCTCCGCAAGAAGGCAGGGACGAAGGGCTATTCGGAACGGATGATGGACTCGATCGATCAGCTCGGGCCGCTTCAGGCCGCGGACCCGCCCGAATAGAGCAGCAGGCGGATCTCCGCCGTCGTGAAGCGGCTGTTCGCCCGCAACGTCGCCTCGTCGCCTTCGCGGATCGCCCGGAGGAAGAGCGGGCATCCTTTCGTCAGGAGGAAGACCCGCCGCAACGCTTCGTCCTCGATTGCTGGATTCCCGAGGATCGCGCGGCAGTCCTCGGGATCGAGGCCGCGGAGGTGGCGCTCCACCACCGTCCCTCGGTCGACGTCCTTCTTCGCATAGAATCGGCAGTACGCGGGCGTCGATTCTTGAGCGAGCAGGAGCACCTTCGCCTTCGTCCCGGCCGCCCCGTTCAGGAAGCCGACGAACGCCTCAACGATCGGCTCCGCCACGTCGCCGTACCCGTCGACGATGAGGAGCTTCGTCCCGCCAGCGAAGGGGCGGCCGAGGGCCCGTGCGACGTCCCCCGGATCGTCCGGCGCTTCCACCGGCGTCCCCGTGGCCGACGAGAGGGACTCCGCGAAATCCTCCAGCCGCGCGCCGTCCTCGATGACGACCCACACGGATTTCGGCACGGCCTCGCCGAACGCCCATCCGAGCGCCGTCTTTCCCATCCCCCGGGAGCCGTAGACGACCGCCACGGGCGCGCTCCCGGTGAGCCAGCGGCGGAGGGCCGCGAGATCCTCGTCCCGGCCGAGGAGCGACGGTCGCTCCAGCTCCGTCACGCTCGGGGTCAGGCGGCCCCGTGCGTCGATGGTGCCGAGGGCAGCGAGCGGCGTCAGGCCGAACGCCTTCCGCGCGTCGCCGAGCGTCGTCGCACGGCCGTCGACCTCGACGCTCGTGCCGTCGACATCCGTCAGGAGTTGCCGCGCGCGGCGCACGCCCGCTTCCGTGAGCGCGTACACCCGGATCTTGCGCGTCTGCCCGCGGAGTCGCGTCTCTCGCGAGTCGATCAGCCCTTCGTCGTGCAGGGACCGGAGCGTCCGCGGGACGTGGCTCCGCAGGACGCGGGCGCCCTCGGCGATGCCCGCCTGGGTCGCGTGCCGTCCGGGCTCGGGGACGTTCCAGAATCCATGGAGGTGGAGGAGGACGCGTTCCGCCGCGGTGAGCTCCACGGCGTTCCGATGCGGTCCCGTTTACTTAAGTGTGCGGCCCCTGAAAATCACGCTTTCGATGGATGGTAACGAGCGCGAACACTTTATATAGCGTCGGCTCGGCTGTGCGATGTAATCTCCCCGCCCACCGGGAGGCCACGCCTTGAAAACGGTCCTTCGTGACGACAAGTCCGGGGTCTCCGAAGTGATGGGCACGATCCTCATCCTCGCGATGACGGTCGTCCTGTTTTCCGTGATCATCATTTGGGTCTCGAGCATCCCGACCCCCGCCGCGCAGACCCGCCTCGACGTCCGGTCCGAGGAGGCGCCGCTGTACAACCTCGGGATCGAGATTGGCGTGAACATCACCCTCACGCACCAGGGCGGCGAGGCGCTCCAGCCCCTCCCGACGCTCATCTACGTCACGTCGCAGCGCGGCGCGAATCCCCTGAAGACGGACATCATCCGCTTGCACCTCTACAACAAACTCCTCGGGAGTCCGAACGGCCTCGTCGACGGGAAGGACAGCGTGTGGAACGTGGGCGAGCGGTGGGCGTACAAGAACACCACGCTCCGGTCCACGGACCTCGTCACCGTCACGATCGTCGACACCCAGAAAAGCGCCATCCTGTGGACGTCGCAAGTCAGCGCCTCCGTCGGCACGCGCCCGCCCGTGTTCGTGGAGAAGTGGGCGGACGGCCTCTACTCGACCGACGCGATCGACCCCGTCCAATCGGGACTCGGCTTCTACCTGTTCGCGAAGGTCGCGGATCCGGACAACGACTTGAACACCAAGTCGGTGTACGCGACGATTACCGCGTGGTACGGCACGCCCGACCCCTGTTCCAGGCCGCAGGCGATGCGGGACGACGGCCTCTTCCCGGACAAGGTCTCGGGCGACGGCGTCTTCACCCTCGGCGGCATCTCGTGCATGAAGCCTCCGTATCCGAGCCTCGACTGGGCCGGTACGATCATCCTGTTCAACGCGACGGACAAGGCCGGACACGCGACGCAATCCCGCTTCGTCCTCGGCGTCACGGCGGGCCCGCCGGGGAGCGGCGGAGGAGGCGGCATCAACGGCACGGGCCGTCCCGCGAATCTCCGCTGGAACGGCCGGCAAGGCTACAACATCTTCAACTCGTCGGAGTGGGACCGGTTCAAGTACACGGCGAAGGAGACCCGGACGTTCCGGGGCGCCGAGGAAGTCATCGTCGTGGTCGGCAGCCTGGACCTCGAGAACACCTTCGATACGGACAGGTTCACCCTCTACGACCCGTACAGCGGATTCCCCTCGCAGCCCGTCGTCTACGGGACGAACAAGGGCGTGACCTCCGCGAGCACGCCGTCGTCGGCGCAGGGATTCACGTTCCTCGAATTCATCAACGGGTACTACATCTACACGTTCCGGTTCAAACTGAACGCGCCGAGCGACCCGCTCGTCGGCACGAACTACTACAAGGTCCCGGCCCACCCGCCCCAGTACTTCTTCGCGAAGTACACGCTCGACATCCTCCTGTTCTCGTCGAGCGCGGTCCGCTTCAACACGACGGACTCGATCCAGATCACGGACGAGGACGGATACCTGCGTGACTTCCCGCAGGTCGAGACCTTCAAGGACGTGGGATTCACGAAGCCCGCGACGCGGTTCAATTCGACGGACGTCGCGTACGTCCAGATGAAGATGTTCACCACGGATGCGACGATCACGAATGTGGTCTTCGGGAACGTCATCATCAAGGACTACGCCGGGGGCGTGCAGCTGATGCGCGCGCCCGTGAGCGGCCACGACACGAACATCCCGATTTGCCCGGTGAGTCCGCCGTGCTCCGGCACCGCCGTGACGATCAACGGGGTCCAGCGGGTCTACCGGTTCGCGATCAACTTCACCCGCGCGAGTCAGGATCCGTGGATCGAAGGCACCCAGAACTACGCCCTCACGATCTCGAGCATCCGCGACACGGACGAATCGTACGCGAACGTCGCGACCCAGCTCGTCGTCGTCGCGCCGTTGTACAAGCTCGACGTGGTCTCGGGCACGGATCCGGCGACGAACAACGCATGGGGGACGAAGGACTACTCGTACTACTACGAGAACCTGAACGGCCTGGACCGGTGGCGCGTCGACCGGATCGAGTACTGCGGCCTCTCCGGCACCTGCAAGTCGTCGTATCACACGATCTCGATCGTCTACATCGACTTCGACCGCGACGGGGACCTGGACACCGTGAGCAGCATCTTCGTCGACAATGGCAACGGACAAGTCGTCCTGCACCGCCGGGACCTGGATTCCCAGGGCAACGTCGTCTTCACCCGCTTCGTCCTGGAGAACCTCGCCAGCATCTTCTGCAACGCGCTCGCCGTCGGCGACCTGACGGGAGACGGCGCTCCGGAGGTCGTCTGCGGCGCCTCGAACGGGGCCGTGTGGTACTACAAGAACGACGGCAGCTGGCAAGGCGGGGCGGCGACGAAGATCGCCGTCGACAACTCCCGTACCCAATCGATCTCTTCCGTCGCGATCGGCGACTTCAACGGCGATGGGGGGAACGACATCGCGGTCGCCGGCGCGTCCGGTCGGCTCACGTGGTACCCGAACTTGGACAAGCTCGGGAAGTTCCAGAACGCCGGGATCACGGACGACTGGTTCGCGGAGGGCGAGGTGGCGAAGAAAGGGAACGTCACCTCGGGGAGTTACCTGAACACGTTCGTCTCGGACGACAGCTATGAACAGGTGCGCGAGTACACGTTCACGGAACCGGTCCAGTCGGGCGCCACGACGAACGGGGCGTTCACGTCCGACCTGAGCGGTTGGACGTACGCCGACTGGCAAGACCCGGGCACCTACGCGAGCGGCACGTGGGCCTCGAGCGGCGGGAACCCCGGTGGATACGCGTCCATCTCGACGAACTGGGTGAACAACCAAGTCGTCTCCGGGTACTTCTACCAGCCCTTCACGGCGACCGGCTCGCCGCCCTTCACGGCCCAGGTCAGCCTCGACTGGAAGGTCGTCGCCTTCGGAGCGACGGGCGGCGGTAAGGTCGACCTCTATGCGTTCGTCGACCCGACGAGCGGCGCGCCTACCTTCGGCCAGCAGGTCTGGTCCTCGACCGACCAGACGGGCACGACGAACTGGGCGACGGTCAGCGCGATCGACGTGAGCGCGAAAGTCCCCGCTCCCGGGACGTATTACCTGAAGATCGCGGTGCGCACGCAGAATGCCGGCAGCGGCACCACGACGACGGGCGGCTTCGACAACGTCGCGCTGTCGTGGTCCTCCACGGGCGGCCTGACGAGCGAGCTCGAGCAGTACTGGCGCATCACGCAAGTTCCGAACCGACCCGGGACCACGTTCACGCTCAACTTCGAGGGACGGCACAGCACGAACTCGGAAGGCGACAACTTCGCCGTCGCGTTCGCGAGCAACGTCGTGGGCAACGATCCGACCACCGGGACGTACGCGTCGGTGTTCTGGGTCAATGCGACCTCGGACCAGACGTACTCGTTCATCCTCCCGTCGTCGGTCGCCGGCAAACAGGTGTGGATTCGGGTCCTGGACATGGACCACACGGTCGGGAACACGAACCTCGACACGCTCTACGCCGATCAGATCTACGTCCGCGCGTCGACGCCGTCCGGGACGACGGGCGTCAGCCTCTCGAACCCGGGCGATGCCGGCACCGTGAACGCGATCGATGCGGATGACCGGAACGGCGACGGATTCGGCGATCTCATGATCGGGACGGCGAACAACAACGTGTTCAAGTACCTCGGCGGATCCGGCGGACTCCAGACACCGTCGGGCGCGTTCTATACCGCGCCGTCCCCGATCGTCGGCCTAAAGATGGGGAACTTCTCGACGACGCAGGCGGGCCTCGAAGTGGCGATCGCCTTCGGGACGACGGTCCGGATCCTCACCGGGTTCGGGACGACGGGTGGCGTGATCATCAGCGCGCTCCCCGCGTACACGCCCGCGAATGCGATCACCGCGCTTGGGGTCGGGGACGTGAACGGGGACGGACCGGACGACGTCGTCGTGGGCACATCGACCGACGTCTGGTACTGGTCGAACACGAACAACGGGGTCGGTTGGACGGCCCCGGTCAACATCGCATCGCTCGGTGCGAACGTCTACTCGATCGATCTCGGCGACGCGAGCAAGTCGCAGTACGTCGGCCGCTAGCCACCCAGCGCGGCCAGCACGCCGCGGACCCGTTCCACCTCGATCACGGCGAGGACGGACGGCGCGGAGATAGCGATCTCGCGAAGCCGCGAGGCGATGAACGCTTCCCGACGTGCCTGGAGGCGCGCGAAGCCGGGAGAGCCGTTCACCTCCGCATCCCACTCGAGGACGAAGTCGTGCGGGTTCGTCGCTTCGAAGCGCTTCTTCAGGAGCTTGCGCTCCAGCCGGCCTTGGAAGACCACCTCGAGCGTCGATACGCAGTCCACGTAGTTCTCCGTGTACGTGACGTCGTCCATGTCGAGCGCCTCTACGCGGATCTGGAGGGCGTCCGCCGCGCGGATCGCCTCGGAGAAGCAAGGCGGGGGCTTGATCGGCGGCTCCCACGCCGACAGGCCGGCGACGTAGACCTCCTCCTCGAAGTTGTCCGGTTCGAGCGGCCCGCCATCGTAGTGGCGGAGCGTCTGGAGCTCCTCGGCCCCGATGCTCAGCCCGACGGCGGAAGGGCGCATCGACCCGATCGCGTCGCGCACCGCGACGGCCTCCGAGCTCAGGCCGCGGACCGCAGGGAGGATGCGGACGGATGTCGCCCCGAGGCGGACCTCCTCCATCAGCCTTTCCTCTCGGAAATCATCTCCTCGATGTCGTCGGAGTCGCGCATCCGGCGCAGCTCCTCGCGGGCGATGACTGGCACGCCGCGGATGCTCATGCGAAGGGACCGGCGCACGACGAACATCACGGAGCCCTTCTCGACCACGCGGCTGATGTTCGACACAACCTCCGCCTTCCGGTCGAGTTCGAGATCCGCGTCCGCGACACCCGTCAGGAGGGTCGTCGCCTCGCGGCTCGAGAGCGCGTCGAACGGGCTCTTGACCGTCGGCAGGACCGCGAAGCCGAGTCGCTCGAGCCGCCGGAACAGCTCTCGCTCGAAGCCCTCCGCCCGCGGCGGCGGGGCTCCCGACCCCGTCGGCTCGTCGAAGAACCGGAACGGGTCGACCGGAAGGACGAGCGGCTCGTTGAGGTAATCCTCCAGGCGGAGCGCGACGTCCATCGTGGCGGACATCCCCTCGAGGTACATCTGGATCGTCCGGCGCGAGACGCCCGCGATGTCCGCGAGGGTTCCGAGGGAGATCTGGCGGTCCCCTCGGAGGCGGCGCAACGCGCTGGCGTCGAGCCGCACGTACAGGCCGCCGGGAGCGGAGTACAGGAAGGGCGGCACGCCTTCCTCGAGGAAGTCCAGGAGCGTGGGCCGTGACAGGATCGGCACGCCGAACCGGTTGTAGATGACGCCGTCCTCGAGCCCTCCCGTCCCGGTCCGCTCCCCGACGACGAGCGGCGATCCTTCGAGCGTCCGAGCGATTACCTTCAGTTCGCGCGCCATCTCCCGGGCGAGCGCGTCGACGTTCTGGAGCACCTTGACGATCAGGAGCGTGTCGTCGCGTCGGGCGACGAGGTCGAACGAGAGTCCACGTTCCCCGTGCGGGCGGGAGAGGAAGAAGCCGGTCTTCGCGAGCGTCTCCCGCGTCTCCTCCAGGAGCCGGTCCCGTTTCATCACGTCATTCATCGTGTATGCTTCTATATAAACGCCGCGGAACCGTCGCGGCGGCTGCGCCCCGACCGGCCTCCGCCCCGAACCCTTTATCGCGCGCCGGCCGTTCGCCGTCTCGCATGGCGGGCGAGTTGGTCGGGGACCGCGTCGTAGTCGAGGATCCCGCCGAAGGCAGCGCCCTCCACAACCGCGGGTTCTTCGGGCGGCCGCGCGCCGGCGGAGGCTTGGACCTCGACCTCCTCGAGGCGATCTACCTCGTCGAAGCGGACCGCCTCGAGGTCCGGAGAAAGGGTCGGGCGGTGCCCGCGCGGGAGCTGTTCCGCGCGGCGACCACGGCGGTCGACTCGTTCGAGATCCGGTATCTCGTCTACCGGGACCTGCGGCAGCGCGGGTACGTCGTCGAGGCGCGCACCGGTCCCGTCGACTTCCAGGTGTATCCGCGCGGCGGCGCGCCCCGGAAGACGCCGAGCCGCTACTGGGTCCGGGCCGTGAGCGAACGCGCCGTGTTCGATCTCGCGGAGCTCCTCGAGCGCGCGGAGGAGGCGGCGGGCGTCCGGAAGACGCTCCTCCTCGGCCTCGTCGACGAGGAGAGCGACCTGACGTACTACAGCGTGCGGGAGGCGCAACCGAAGGGGCACCGGCCGGTCGAGCGGCCGAATGGGCGCATCGTCGCGCACTTCCTCGGAGACCGTGCGGTCGTGATCGACGAGGACGAGGCGAGGGCCTTGCACGCGGCAGGCTTCTTCGGCAAGGTGATCGGACGTCGGCTTCAGCTGAGCCTCCTCGAGACCGCGTACCTGGCGAAGGCCGGCTTCGTCGAGGTGCGGAACGGGACGACGGATCGGCCGATCCGCCTGGCGCGCCTCGTCAAGGAAGCGGCGGCGGTGCAGCCGGACTTCTCGTTGCGCCTCCGGGCCTACGAGGACCTGATCGATCGCGGGGTGATCTCGAAGACGGGCTTCAAGTTCGGGTCGCACTTCCGCGCATACGAGGGCGATCCGGAGACGCACCACGCGAAGTACCTCGTCCACGTCGTCCCGAAGGGCCATCGAGGCGCGTGGCCCGAGATCAGCCGCGCCGTCCGGCTCGCCCATGGGGTGAAGAAGCAGATCCTCTTCGGTGAGGTCGGGGACGGCGTGCGCTACGTGAAGCTCGAGCGCGTCCGCCCGTGAGGATGCGGTCCGCCCGGCGGTATACCTCTAAGTAGAGGTACGTTCGCACAGGGCCCCGATCCCGTGCGTCCCGTCTCAGTTGGGCGTCGAAGCCGCACGGTGCTCGACCCAGTGTGGGAGGCCCGCGAGGTTCCGCAACGTGGCCTGGACGTACGCGGGCATAGCCTCGGGGCGGTGCGCCGCCTTCCGGTCGAGGAGGAGCGCGACGATCCCAACGGTGGACGCCGCCTCCAGGTAGTCGAGCCGGTCGTCCACGATGACGGGGGGCACGGGCCGCCCGCCGACGATCGTCCGCACCGCCCGCCAGTACGCATCGCGGGCCTTGCCCGTCGCGAGTCGTTCTCCCGTGAATACGCCGTCCATGGATTCGAGGAGGGAGGCTCCCGCCAGGGCGCCGCGCGCGTTGGATTCCGTCGCGTTCGTGGCCACGAACGCCCGATGGCCGCTCCGCTTCAGGCGCGCCACGGCGGGCCGGGCGTCGGGGAACGCCGCGTCGATGCCGGACATCGCTTCCCGCTCGAGGGAGCGAGCGGTCAGGAGCGGATCCGGGGGCCGCGCGATGCCCGCCTCCCGGAACAGGCGGACGAGGTGCTCCGCGTCCGCCGAATCGACGACCTCGAGCCACGTCCCCCGCGCCCACGTTTCCGGACGGTCCATGTGGTCCGCGTACCATCCGCCCGCGACGTCGTGCGCCCGGCTCCAGTCCTCCCGAGTGCCGCCGTACCGCGCGGCGAGGAGGCTCGCGGTGCGGGCGCGGTAGGCGGAGGCCATCCGCCCGGAATCGAGGAGGACGCCCCAGAGGTCCAGGAGCACGTCCACGGATCGGGCGGGAAGGGCCCTAGGCCTTAAGGGTTCGTGCCGCGACGCCGCACGCAGGGCCGGAAAGGCTCGCCGGAGCCGATTGTGGACGGGGGCTCGTACGGACCGACGGAGCCCGGCACGTCCTCATTGCATAGGCGGTGGCGACATCGGGGGCGCCATCGGCGGAGACGCGGCCTTCCTGGCCTCACGGTAGGCGATCGCGGATCCGAGGATGAGGAGGACCGAGAAGGCGAGGCTCACCCACGCCCCGTACTCCGTCGTGACCACGACGCCCGAACCGCCGTACTGCTGCGCGAGCGAGGCCTGCACGCCGATCACGAGGAGCGCGAAGACGAACGCGAGGATCCCCCACACGAGCGCCAAGATGGCTGTCGCCTTCCTCGGGATCGCGACGCAGATGAGCCCCAAGACGCCGAACGCCAGCACGAGGACGCCTCCCCATCCCACCCCGACTCCCATGAAGACGACGGGGCTCGTCAGGCTGCCGCCCGATACGGTGGCCCATGGCAAGTACGAACCGATGGCCGTCACAAGCCCGCCCACGATGCCTAGGATCATGCCGATGCCGATTTTCATTCTCCCTCCCCCCGATCCGGGGATCGGCTCGCGAATGGGACGGTGGGTAATAATGCTCTTGCTCGCAGGAAACCGGGAAATAAGCCTCGAGCCGTTGTCGGCGCGGATGGGCCGACCGAATCCGTCGACCTTTCGCATCGTGTCGTTCGATCCGAAGACGAAAGACGGAGGCCTCGGTAGGACGCCTCACGATTTCGTCGCGGCGAAGGCGCGCGTCCCTCCGAGCCACGTCTCCCGGACGCGGCACCGGGCGATCGTCTCCGGATTTCGGAACGGGTCGCCGTCCAGGATGACGAAGTCCGCCGAGGCGCCGGGGACGAGCGAGCCTGCGCCGTCGCCTTCGTGGCCGGCGTAGGCGCCGCCCGCGGTGTAGGCCCGGAACGCTTCTTCCGGGGAGATCCGTTGGTCCGGGAACGGACCGTTGACCGCCCAGTGGACGCCGTACAGGGGACCGTACGGCATCCCGTCGGAGCCGAAGCAGAGCGGGATCCGACGGCGGACGATCCGGCGATAGGGATTGTTCCGGACGACGCGCGCGCGACCGAGGCGCGTCTCGTACAACCCTCCGGGCGCGCTCCACTGGCCCACGAAATTCGGCTGGCAGGAGGCGATCACGCCCGCGGCCTTCGTGTGCCGCAAGACGTCCTCGTCCGGGAGCTCGTAGTGTTCGATCCGATGGCGCGCGTCGTCCCGCGGTCCCGCGTCTTGGATCGCCTCGAGGCTCTCGACGACGAGGCGGACCGCGGCGTCGCCGATCGCGTGCGTGGCCGTCTGGAATCCGGCCCGGTGCGCTCGCTCCAGGAGGCCGTGCAGTTCCGAGGGCGCGTGGACGAGCATCCCTTTCTCGCCGGCGCGGTCCGCGTACGGATCCCGGAGTGCGGCGGTGTGCGCGCCCAGGGAGCCGTCGGAGAAGATCTTGATCGCCCCGAGCCGCAACCACGGATCTCCGAATCCCGTCCGGAGGCCCGCCTCGATCAGGGGCGCCAGGAGGGCGTGGCGCGGCATCGCGTACACGCGGAGGCGGAGCCGGCCCGCGCGTCGCGCGCGCTGGTACGCCCGCCATTCCGCCGGGCCGACGATGTCGTGGATCGACGTGACGCCGAGCCGGTGCGCCATCCGCGCCATCGACGGCAGCCCCCGCTCGATCGCCGCTTCGTCCGCCTCGAACCGCGCGTGGAACGCCGCGAACGCGTCCTCCGTCAGGATGCCGGTCGGCCGTCCGGACCCGTCGACCTCGAACCCCCGCGTGCCGGCGAGGTCCGCGGCCGCCTCGAGCGACCGCGAGTTCAGCGATCCCATGTGGCAGTCCACCCGCCGCGCGACGACTCGGTGATCGGTCGACGCCCGGTCGAGGTCCTCGCGCGCCAAGTATCGCCGCTCCGGCCACTTCGACTCGTCCCAGTCGATCCCGATGACCCAGCCGCCGCGCGGCGTCGCGGCCGCCGCCCGACGGAGCCGGTCGACGGCGTCCGCGAGGTCCCGAGCCCCGTCGAGGCGCGTCCACCCGCGCTCCCCCGCCGACTCCGCCATGTGCGCGTGCGCGTCGACGAATCCGGGGACCACGGTGCGGCCGCGCAGGCCGACGAGCCGCGTGCGCCGGCCGGACCAGCGTTCGGCTTGGGCGTCGGTGCCCACGGCGACGAGCCGCTCTCCCCGGACCGCTAGGGCGTGCGCCCACGTCCGCTCCGGCGCCGCGGTGAAAATCCTCCCGCCTACCAGGACGACGTCCGCGTCGCCCGGCATGTCACCGCACGTCCCGCAGGCCTTGGACCCGCGAGACCGCCTCCCGGAGCGTCTCGTCCTTCTTCGAGAACATGAACCGGACGAACCGCTGTCCGTCCGTCGGGTTCCCGTAGAACGAGCTCCCCGGGACGACCGCGACCCGGAGCCGCTCGACGAGGTACATCGCGAACGACCAGTCGTCCGGGAAAGGGAACGCGGAGAAATCCGCCATGACGTAGTACGCGCCGGCCGGGAGGCGGCAATCGAGGCCCACTTCCTGGAGGCCGCGGACGAAGGCGTCCCGCTTCGCCTGGTACGCGCGCGCGAGTTCGCGGTAGTACGACTCCGGGAGATTCAACGCCGCGACGGTCGCGATCTGGAGCGGGTGCGGCGCGCCGACCGTCAGGAAGTCGTGGGTGCGGCGCATCGCACTTGCGAGCGTCCGCGGCGCGATCGCCCACCCGACCCGCCATCCCGTCGCGCTGTACGTCTTCGAGAGTCCGTTGATCGTGATCGTCCGCTCGGCCATGTCGCCGACGGTCGCGAGGGACACGTGCTTCGCGCCCTCGAACACGATGTGCTCGTAGATCTCGTCCGTCACCGCGACGACGTCGTGTTCCGCGCACAGGTCCGCGATGACGCGCAGCTCGTCGCGCGTGAAGATCTTCCCCGTCGGGTTGTTCGGCGTGTTCAGGATCAGGACCTTCGTGCGGTCCGTGAAGGCGGCCTTCAGCGCCTCCTCGTCGACGGTCCAGTCGGGCCACGCCATCCGGACGTATCGGGGCCGTGCACCGCTCACGATCGCGTCGGGGCCGTAGTTCTCGTAGAACGGCTCGAAAATCACCGCCTCGTCGCCCTCGTTGATCAGGGAGAGCATCGCGGCCATCATCGCCTCCGTCGAGCCGCACGTTACGACGAGGTTCGCCTCCGGGTCCGCGTCGATTCCGTTGAAAGCCTTCGCCCGGCGCGCGATTGCGTCGCGCAGTTCGCGGGCCCCCCACGTGATCGAGTACTGGTTGTAGCCGCCGTCGAGCGCGCGCTTCGCGGCCTCCGTGACCTCGGGTGGCGGCTCGAAGTCCGGGTAGCCTTGGGCGAGGTTCACGGCACCGTGCAACGTCGCGATCCGGGTCATCTCCCGGATGACGGACTCGGGGAACTTCTGGACGCGGTCGGCGACGCGGCGATCTCGGATCGCGAGGTCCTCGCGCTCTTTCGTCTCGATGGCGGCGATGGCGTCGTCTCCTTCGTCCGCGGAACGTCGAGAGGCGCAAAAACCTGTCGGGCGAGAATTTAGGGTGCGCAAAGCCATCCGCACCCCGAGGGGCCGAGCGCGATGTCGGACCGTTTCTTCGACTTCTGGTGGGTCGACGTTTTCACAGGCGTTCCGCTCACGGGAAACCCGCTCGCGGTGTTCCCCCGGGCCACGGGCCTACGGCCGACGGAGATGGCGGCGGTCGCCCGGGAGATGAATCTCTCCGAGACGACGTTCGTCTTTCCGCCAACGAACCCCGCGGCCGATTACCGCAACCGCATCTTCACCCCGGGCGGCGAGATCCCGTTCGCCGGGCACCCGTCGATCGGCACGGCGTTCGTCGCGGCCCTCGAAGGGATCGTCCCGCATCCCGAGGGTTCGTCCGTCGTGCACCAGGAACTGCAAATCGGCGTCCTGCCGCTCGAGCTGCTCTGCGAGGGCGGCCAGGTGAAGAAATTCATCATGACCCAAGGCGAACCGGTCCTCGGGCCGAAGGTGAAGAACGTCGAGGCGCTCGCGAAGGCGCTCCAGGTCCGCAGCCGAGACATCGGGCCGAAGGGGCTCGTCCCGCAGGTCGCGGCCACGGGGATCCCATCGTTGCAAGTGCCCTTCCGGAGCCTCGAGGTCGTGAAGGAACTGGATCCGGATCGGAGGGCGCTCCAGAAGATCCTCTCGAAGTTCGGCGAGAAGATCGTATGCTATGTGTTCGCCCTCGAGGCCGAGACGCCCGGAGCCCACGTCCACGCGCGGGGGTTGGTGCCGGAACTCGGCATCGAGGACCCAGCGACGGGCAGCGCAGCGGGCGCGTGCGGCGCGTACCTCGCGGCGAACGGGACGCTGCCCGCGCCGACGTTCGTCATCGAACAGGGGATTGAGATTCACCATGCATCGCGGATCGAGGTGACCGTAGAGACGGAGGGCGGGAAGCCGAAGGTCGTCCGCGTCGGCGGCCAATGCGTCGCGATTATCCGCGGAAATCTCCGGCTGCCCTGACCCGCCGCGAGGCAGGGATGATCGTGGTTTCCGCCGCCGAAGTCCAACTCGTCTACGTCTTTTCGGGGATGCTCGTCCTGGGTGCGGTCTTCCTCGTCTTCCTGCCGGCGTTGCACCACGCGTGGACGTACGCCGCGAGCCGCCGTTCCCTGGGCCTCTTGATCGCCGTGGTCGCACTCGTGGCGATTGGCGCGTTGGCCCTTGTCGTCGCGGCGACGTCGGATCCGGTCAATTTCATACCAATCGCCGGGATCACGGTGGGCCTCCGACTCGGATCGCCCTACCTCCTGTACCGGGGCATCCGGGATCGGTTCGAGACGTCGAGGGTCTGGGGCGTGGTTCGGTGGGTCGTCGCCCTCGGATTCCTCGGCTTCGCCGCGTTCCTCGCGTACCATGTCGCGTTGATTGCGTCCGGCGTCGAGCCACCGGTCGTGGCGAGCCTGAGCGAGAAGCTGCTCATGGCCTTCGGCGCCTCGGTCCTCATCGTGCGGGCAGGGCTGAGGATCCGGCCCCGCGAGGCGACCGCCGGGTGGCCCTACTGGTCGGCCGCCGTCCTATTCGCAATCGCGTTCGTCGTCGTGCTGCCGTACGCGATTCCGGCCTTCGAAATCGCGTATGCGGTCTCGGGCGCCGTCGGGTGGTCCGCGGCGTCCGTCGCCGCGGCCCGGGACATCTGAAGCATCCGGAATCGAGCGCGGCACCCCGGTCAGGGCTCGGCCGCGGGCGGTCGACGACGGGACCGGGCGCGGACCAACGCGAACGCGCCGATGACCGCGACGATTGCAGCCGCCACGCCGATCGTCGGCGCCAGCCCGTACGGTCCGTTCGGGCTGAAAACGCCCGTGTCGACGGAGAACGTCACCGAAGCGGTCGCGACGTTCCCGGCGCGATCGAACGCCGACAAGATGACGGCGTGGCTGCCATCGCGAAGCCCGGAGAACGTGTGCGACGTCGAACCCGTCACGGACACGCTCAGCGGCGCCCCGCCATCGAGGCTCAACTCGAGGCGTTGCAACCCGGAGGTTGCGTCGGATGCGGTCCACGTGATTGTCGCCGACGAGGACGTGATGATGATCCCGGCCGCCGGCGAGGAGATCGCGAGACTCGGAGGCGTGGCGTCCACAGAGACGTCCACGGCCCGCGTCTCCCGGTTGCCTGCGAGGTCGAACGCAACGACGTGGATCGTATGGGCCCCGTCCGAGAGGTCCGAGAACGTGTATCCGGACGCGCCCGCCGACAGCACGATGGCGGCACCGCCATCGAGGGAGACCTCGATTCGGTCGAGGCCCGAGCCGAGATCCAAGGCGATCCACGAGGCGGTCACGCTCCTCGTCGCGAGGAGAGCGCCGGAGGACGGCGACTGGATGGCGAGGGATGGCGCCACGGTGTCGATCGTGAATGCGACGGCGGCGACTTGGGTGAGTCCCGCTCGATCGATGACACGGATCGAGACCCGGTGCGATCCCTGGGAAAGGGCCGGCAACGCGTAGGTGGACACCGAGGGCGAAAGGACGATCGGTGGTTCTCCGTCGAGGGAGATCTCGATCTGCGATACCCCGGAGGCCGCGTCCGATGCGGACCACGTCACGGTCACGTCGTTCATCGCGAGGCTCGCGCCGTTTGCGGGGGTCAGGACCGAAACCACCGGCGCCGTCGTATCGATGATGACCGAAATGCTCGCGGATTGCGCATTCTCCGCACCATCGTAGGCGGTGACGGCGACTGCATGGGTGCCATCCGACAGCCCCGTCACTGCGTAGGTCGTCGCGTCGGCGCCGAGGATCACCGGCGCGCCGCCGTCGACGGAGACTTCGATTCGAGAGAGCCCCAGACCGACGTCGGATGCGGTCCACGCCAGATCGACGCGGTCCGTGACGAAGATGCTCCCGGAACCGGGGCTCGTGATCGCGACGGACGGCGCGGTCGTGTCGCGGCTCAGCACGAGATCGCCGTACAGGTAGAGCGGCACGGAGTACGCCCACGGCCACGAGCTGTACCGGTACCAGTACGAGTCGAAGATGCCGGCGCTGAAGGGCCCGCCTCCGTCGAACCCGATCGAGTCTCCGGGCCGCACGCCGAGGAGCGCCATCGGGATGGCGAACTCGTAGATCCGGTGGCGGGTGCCGCTCCTCGGACTCGATCCGAACCCGGCCGCGCTCGCGAGGCCGGCGTGGTTCGGGAGGTCCGGATCGTACGGCGAGTCCTCCACGACCCAGCCATAGGTCGAGTCCCACACGTAATGCCACTGGTTCGTCGCGCTGCCGGCGCCCTGGAGGAAGACATCCTCGTGCCCGGCGGTGTAGTTCCCGTCGTTTCCCGTATCGAACGCAATCGACGCGTAGTCGTAGTAGTCCTGGGTCTGATCCCCCGTCGCGTCGTACGCCACGTACAGCATCGTGTTGTTGTCTTTGACCAGGAGCGTCCCCGACAGTTGGTTCCCGGAGATCGACGACAGGTCGACCGCGACCGCGTCGTTCCATTCCCCGGACGAGATCACGCCGTCGATCGTAGGACTCGTCGGCGTCTGGACGGACTGGATCGAGGGCATTTCCTCGAAGTCGGTATGCGCGTACGCGGCCGTGTCGAACGTGTCGTTGTCCAAGAACCGCCACGAATAGCCGTCGTACAGATAGAGGGCGACATGGTACGGGCCGTCGATCCCCGTGGCGTTGATGATCGCGCCGTCGAACTGGAAGCGGACGGACTGGGTGCCCGCGTTGAGCCAGGTGTAGTTCTCGGCGTAGAGGGAGAGGTTCGCCGAGCCGTTCGTGTAGTTCGAGTAGACGTAGGCGATGACGACGAAGCTCCCGTTGTATTCGGTCGTCACGTTCGCGTCGATGACGAGATAGTTGTACCGACCGTCCGCATCCGTATCGAGTCCGAAGTCGCGATGCGGCCCGACGAAGTATGCGGGCGGTCCGTCAAAGTCCGTGTGGAGGTACGCGGCCGTCGTGTGGGTCCCGCTGTCGAGGTACACCCACCCGTAGTACGGGTCGTAATAGTACAGGGTGAGGTCGACCGTGTACGGGCCGTCGACGCCGGACGCGTTGATCGATTGCCCGTCAAAGGGGAGGCCGATTTGGCCGAGACCTGGGTTCAGGGAGGTCGCGTTTTCCGCCCACAGGGAGAAGGAGTAGTCCGCGTTGTGGAGGTACCCCGATACGTAGTAATAGCCGCTCT
The DNA here is from genome assembly GCA_036395115.1 of Thermoplasmata archaeon. Taxonomy (NCBI): domain Archaea; kingdom Methanobacteriati; phylum Thermoplasmatota; class Thermoplasmata; species Thermoplasmata archaeon. The sequence continues at coordinate 16,936 of DASWDU010000044.1, forward strand.
GTCGCACCGCGACTGTCGTGCGGACCTCGAGGACGTTGTAGTCCCCGTCTCCGTCAGTATCGCGTCCGGCGTCCGCATGGGGCGGGCGGAAGTACGCTCGGGGCCCGGGCCCGTTGAAGTCCCCATGGTCGTACGCCGCCGTCGTGTGGTTGTCGCTCGTCAGATACACCCATCCCGACGCGTTGTCCCAGTAGTAAAGGCTGAAGTCGACGAAATAGGGCCCATCGATTCCGCTCTGATTGAACACCGATCCGTCGTAGAACAGGCGGATCGAGTGCGCGCCGGGATCGAGGTACGTGACATTGTCGTCGTACGATGAGAAGGACGCATTGGCGTCGTGGACCCACGCCTGCACCATGAAGTAACCGGGACCGTTCACCGTGACGTTCATGTCCACGGCGAGGAAGTCGAAGAGGCCATCCTCGTCGAGGTCGAGGCCCACGTCGTCGTGCGGCGGGGACGGGACGATCGGGGGCGACTCGAAATCGAGATGGTTGTACGCCGCGGTCGTATGGTTGCTCGACCCGAGGTACAAGCCCCTCGACCAGTCGTAGAGCGAGAGGTCGACGCTGTACGGCCCGTCGACACCGCTCACGTTGATGATGATTCCCCGGAAGAGGAGGCGTACCGTCTGGTTCCCCACGTCCAGGTATACCGCAGTGAGGGCGGAATCGCTCAGTTGGTAGGTCGGATCGTGAAGGTATCCGTCCACGGCGAAGGTGCCGGCTACGTACACGGAGACGTTTACGTCGACCTCGAGGTAGTCGAACTGCCCGTCTCCGTCCGTATCGAGTCCGGAGTCCTGATGGGGCGGCGACAGGTGCGCCGGGGGCGTCTCGAAATCGAGGTGGCTGTACGCCGCCGTGGTGTGCGTGTCCGTATCGAGGAACTCGTAGGGATAGTACCCCTCGTAGAGCCAGAGACCAACGAGGTACGGCCCGTCCTCGCCAGACGCATTGATTTGCAAGCCGAGGAAGGACAACGTGACGGTGTTCGGGCCAGCGCCCAAGTACGTGTAGACGCCGTTCCAGAGGTCGAGGTTGCGTGACTCGCTGTACAGTTCCGCGTTCAGTTCGTAGTAATTCCCTTCCGTCACGGTGACGTTGATTTCGACCGTGAGGTAATCGTACTGACCATCGCCGTCCGTATCCCAGCCGTAGTCGAAATGCGGCGGATCGAACGCCGCGGGCCCGATTATCACATCGACCTCCCCGGAATCCGAGACGGACGGATCCGCTGTCGACGTGGCGGTCACCGAGATCGCTTCCCGCCCCGACGCGTTCGACGAGACGTTGACTCGAAGGATGACGTCGACGAAACCCCCGTTCGGCTCGAGGGCGCCCGTATCCGGGATTGAGTTGTTGTTCGTGTCCGGGAGCGGGTCGACACCGTCCGCTCGGTAGAAGGAGGCCGTCCAGCCCGACGGTGAAGAGTATTCCATGTCGAATGTATCATTGCCCGAGGTGCCCGTATTCGTCACGGTCAGGGTTGCGTCGACTTGCTCCCCGGGCGTCGATCGCACCGTCTCACTGCAAGGAGAGAGATCGACGGACACCGGACCCGGCGTCGAAGATGGGCCCACGAATCGGACGGCAACTCCGCCCGTCACGTTCGAGGTGGAGTAGGCCGTCCCAAGAGAGCCATCGGCGTTTTCGACCCCGACCGCGCCGATCCATCCACTCACCGACTCGTATTGGAACCAAATCTCGCCCGTTTGGTTCACGAGGATTTCAAAGGTGAGCGAATCACTGTCGCCATAATGCGGTACATTGTACCATTCCACCGCGAACTGGTTGGTAGCGGGGAGGAACTCGTAATACACGCCATTGGGAGAGTCCACAATTCCTGGATACAAGTCCGCCCCGAACGCCATGAGGAAGTTGTTCGGCGTGTCGGCCGAAGGGATCTGCATTCCTTGATATGGGATGTCCCAGTACCCTTGCGCGAAGCTGACGTACCCGTTCGTGTCGACGTAGACTTGGGAGTAGACGTTCCCGAAATAGGAGACGTCAAACCCGAGGCTGTAAGGGCCTGCATAGCTGTCATCCGAATTGCTATTCGCCCAATCGGAATCCTGAATGTAGGTTCCGTTTGAAGTGATGTCAATCCAACTGAAGTCGACTTTCGGGGGCGGCTCGTAGGTATCCGTCCACCGGTAACCGCAATCAAGGGGGCCTCCCTCATTCCCCGCAGCAGTCGGCATGCGCGTTGCCACGACAAGAGCGGACGCGAGTAGGGTGGCCGTCAGGACGATCGATCTCAATGTGCGCCCGCTCGGGGCGAGCTCTCCCCCCACGATTTGCTCCCGCCGGCAGCGCCCCACGGGGTTCTCACCGTATAAACCCACCGGGCCGGCCGAATGAAACGAAGCGGGCGGCGGTTGGCGGTCGGAAGCGATTCCCGCGGCATCGGGACCGCTTGCGGTCGTCAATAGGCCGATTGAGAGCTACAGCTCGACCTTGATGCCGAGCTTCTCGGTGAGCTCTTTGTAGCGGTTGCGGATCGTGACTTCCGTCACGCCCGCGACGTCGGCGACTTCCCGTTGCGTGCGCCGCTCGTTGCAGAGGATCGAGGAGATGTAGATCGCCGCGGCCGCGACGCCGGTCGGCCCGCGACCCGACGTGAGCTCCTTGTCCTGGGCGTCCTTGAGGATCTCGACCGCCTTCGACTGCACCTCGCCGGTGAGCTTGAGCTCCGAGCAGAACCGGGACACGTAGTCCTGGGGTTTCGTCGGCATGAGCTTCAGCTTGAGCTCGCGCGTCATGAAGCGGTACGTGCGGCCGATCTCCTTGCGGCCGACGCGGGACGAGTTCGCGATCTCGTCGAGGGTGCGCGGGACGTTGCATTGCCGGCACGCGGCGTACAGCGACGCCGCGACGACGCCCTCGATCGACCGCCCGCGGATGAGGTTCTTGTTCACGGCCTTGCGGTACACCATGGCCGCCGTCTCGCGGACGTTCCGCGGGAGGCCCATCCCGCTCGCCATCCGATCGAGCTCGGAGAGGGCGAACGCGAGGTTCCGCTCCGTCGCGTTGCTCACGCGGATCCGCCGCTGCCACTTCCTCAGCCGGTACAGCTGCGCGCGGTTCCTCGTCGGGATCGACTTGCCGTACGAGTCCTTGTTCTTCCAGCCGATCGTCGTCGAGAGGCCTTTGTCGTGGATCGTGTACGTCATCGGCGCGCCGGTCCGGGCGCGCTTCTCGCCTTGCTCGACGTCGAACGCCCTCCATTCGGGCCCCTGGTCGATCATCTGGTCGGTCAGCACGAGGCCGCACTGTTCGCAGATGAGCTCGCCTCGCTCGTAGTCGAACGACAGGTGACCCGAGTTGCACTCTGGGCATCTAGTGACTTCTTCGGCCTCTTCGATCTTCTTTGTCGGCATGATCTCCCTCCGGAACGAATACGTCGGCTCCAATCAGGGACAGCGAGACCGCGCCGGCGGGCCGCACGGCGGTGAAGGGCTCCCGCACCGGGCCGAAGACCTTGACCACGCGGCCCAAGGCCCGGTTCCGCTTGTCCAACACGTCGGCGCCTCGCGAGGGGGCGAAGTTCGAGCGGATGAGCAAGGTTCCGTCGTGGGCGATGTTCTCGACCACGCCGAGCCTCCGCATGCCCCCTCTCGTCCATCTGGAGGGAGAGCGCAGGTCCTATTTAAGGACAGCGGAATACTTTTGTAGGGGCAGTCGTGTGCAACCGGCCTGTTTCGGGCGTCCGACGTGCCCGGCAGGCCGATCCGGCCTGGTAACCTCAAACCAGGTTGAACGTCCGACCCGCCTCAACGGCCGCTCGTCCTGTGCGGGGGACGGTGCCTACCGCACGCTCCGCGAACATTTAACCGCGTTTCTCCGATAGCCGCGGGCGCGATGAAGATCGTCCCGTTCGAGATGGAGCGGTGGCAGTCGACCTGGGAGAACCGCGTCGAGTTCAACCTCTCGGAAAGCGGCGTCCAGCCGATTCCGCTGCGGGAGCTCCTGGGGGACCCGGCCGCGACGGAGCGGTTCCTCGATCATCCGCTCGCGTATTCGCAGGGGAACGGGACGCCGGAACTCCGGGCGACGATCGCGGGGATGTACGGCGACGCGACGCCGGACCACGTCCTCGTGACGAACGGATCGTCCGAGGCGAACTTCCTCGCGACCTGGCACCTCGTCGAGCCGGGCGACGAGGTCCTCGTCATGCTCCCGAACTACATGGAGATCTGGGGCCTCGTCCAGAATTTCCGCGGGACGGTGCGGCCGCTCCGCCTCCGCGAGGACCGGAGCTGGCAGTTCGACCCGGACGACCTGGCGGCCCTCGTGACGCGCAAGACGAAGGCGATCGCGGTCTGCAACCCGAACAACCCGACGGGGGCGATCATGGCCTCCGAGCCGCGCAAGGCCGTCCTCGATGCCGCGCGCGATGCGGACGCGTGGCTCCTCTCCGACGAAGTGTACCTGGGCGCGGAACGGGAAGGGCCGCGGACGGCGAGCCTCTGGGGCGGGTACGAGAAGACGCTCATCACGAACGGCCTGAGCAAGGCGTACGGCCTGCCGGGCCTGCGGATCGGGTGGCTCGTCGGGCCGCCGGACACGATCGCGACCCTCTGGGGCTACCACGACTACACCACGCTCGCGCCGACGTACCTCTCCGACCGGCTCGCGCAAATCGCCTTGGCGCCGCCGCGCCGCGAGGCGATCCTCGGCCGCACGCGCACGATCCTGCAACGGAACTACGCGATCCTGCGCGACTGGATCGAGGAGCACGGTCCGCTCTTCTCCCACGTCCCGCCCGCCGCGGGCGCGATCTGCTACCTGCGGTACGCGCTCGACATCAACTCGTCGGACCTCGCGGCGCGGCTCCTGAAGGAGAAGTCGACGTTGATCGTGCCGGGCGATCACTTCGGCATGGACGGCTACATCCGGATCGGGATGGGCGAGGCGACGTCGTACGTGATCGGCGGGCTCCGACGGATCGATGAGCTCCTGCGCGAGCTGAAGGCGGGCCGGGGGACGCGATAGGTGGAGGTCTAGGTGGAGGTCCTCCTCCTCTTCGAGCCAGATATCCGGTCGATCGTCGGGCCCGACGAGGCGTTCGCGGCAGTGCGCGACGCCTTTGCGGCCCTCGCGCGCGGCGAGGCGATCCTCCCCGACGTGATCAACCTCGACGTCCCGTCCTCGCGGGTGGAGGCGCACGTGAAAGGCGCGCACCTCCTCGGCTCTCCGTACTTCTCCGTGAAGGTCGCGTCCGGATCGTACGACAACCCGAGCCGCGGGATGCCGGTCGGGGGCGGCATGGTCCTCGTCTTCGACGCGACGACCGGGTTCCCGCGGGCGGTGCTCTTCGACAACGGCTACCTGACGGAGGTCCGCACGGGCGCCGCGGGCGCCCTCGCCGCGGACCTGCTCGCCAAGCGGGACGTCGAGCGCGTCGGGGTCGTCGGGGTGGGGGCGCAGGCGAGGCATCAGGTCGTGGCGCTCCTCCGCGTCCGGACGCCGGAGCGCATCATTGCCTACGGCCGGTCCGAGGCGAAGGCGACGGCCTACGCGAGGGAGATGGCGGACCGTCACGGCGTCACCGTCCTCCCCGCCAAGACCGTCGAGCAAGCCGTCCGCGGGTCCGACGTCGTCGTCACGGTGACGGCGTCGAGAGAGCCGCTCGTGCGCGCGGATTGGGTCCTCCCCGGGACGCACATCACGGCGGTCGGCTCGGACGGCCCGCAGAAGCAGGAGCTCGACGTCGGCGTCCTTCGGAAGGCGGACAAGGTCGTCGCGGACCGCATCGATCAATGCGCGCGGCTCGGCGAGATCCACCACGCGATCCAGGCCGGTGCAATGCGCCGCGAGGACGTTCATGGGGAGCTCGGCGAGATCGTCGCCGGCATGAAACCGGGCCGCGAGCGGGACGACGAGATCACGGTCGCCGATCTGACGGGCGTAGGCGTCCAGGACGCCGCCGTGGCGAACGTCGTCGTGGACGCCGCACTCCGTCGCGGGATGGGGAAGGTCCTGGACGTTTGAGGTGGTCCGCGCGCGGCGTCGCATCCTCCTCGTGGGATTCGGGAACGTCGGGCGGGAGTTCGCGCGCCTCATCCTCGAACGGCGCGGGCAGCTCGCGCGGGAGCACGGCCTCGATCCGGTGGTCGTCGGCATCCTGACGGCCCGCCACGGGAGCGTCGAGCGCGCGAGCGGTATCGATCTCCGCAGAGCGGTCCGGGCCGCGGAGGCGGGCGGTTCGATCGAGGCGTGCGGACGTCCGGTGCGGGACGCCTCCGTCGATGCCGTCCGCCGCATCCGCGCCGACGTCATGATCGAGGTCACGTCGCTCCGGATCGCCTCGGCGCAGGTCGCCTTGGACCATCTCCTCGCGGCCCTCGCCAGCGGGAAGCATGTCATCACGGCGAACAAAGGTCCCGTCGTGTACCATTACCGCCGGCTCGCCGAGCTCGCGCGGACGAAGCGGCTCGGCTTCCGGTTCGAAGGGACCGTGATGGACGGCGCCCCGGTGTTCAGCCTGTTCCTCGAGGCGATGCGCGGCGCGCGGATCGAGTCGTTCGAAGGGATCCTGAACAGCACGAGCAACCTCGTCCTCTCGGAGATCGAGGCGGGCCGGACGTACGACGAGGCCGTCGCGGCCGCTCGGGCGATCGGATTGCTCGAGACGGACCCGGCCATGGACCTCGACGGTTGGGACGCGACCGTCAAGGCGTGCCTCCTGGCGAACGTCCTCATGGGGGGAGCCCTCCGGCCGGAGGACGTCCCGCGTCAGGGCGTCTCCTCCGTCGATGCGACGGCCGTCCGCGGGGCGCGCGTCGACGGGCGGCGGCTCGCGCAAGTCGCCCGCGGATGGCGCGAAGGGCGAAGCGTGAAGGCGGCGGTCGCGATCGAGGTGCTCGCCCCCGACCAACCGCTCTTCCCCGTCACCGGCACCTCGAGCTCGCTGCTCGCACGCACGGACATGTTGAAGGAATTTCAGATCATCGAGAGGAACCCGGGGTTGCGGCAGACCGCGTACGCGCTGTACGCCGACCTGATCGCGATCCACGAGGGCCGCCTCGCCCCTTGAGCACGCTTATATCGCGCGCACCGGATTCGCGGTCGATGCGCGTCGTCCTCGGAGGGACGTTCGACATCCTTCACGATGGGCACGAGGCGCTCCTCCGCGCCGCCTTCGAGGGGCGGCCGGCGCTCGTGCTGATTGGCCTGACGACAGATCGGTTCGCCCGCGAGTCGCGGGACCGCGTCAACCCGTACCGCGCGCGGGAACGGAACCTGACGCGGTTCCTGAGCGCCCGGCGATGGCGCCCGGTGCAGGTCGAGCGGATCGACGATCCGTACGGCCCCGCGGACGATCTGCCGGACCTCGATGTGCTCGTCGTGTCGGCAGAGCGCCACGAGGTCGCCGTGGCGCTGAACGAGGCCCGGGTCGGGAAAGCCCTCCGTCCCCTGGAGATTCGCGGCGTGCCGATGGTCTTGGCCCAGGACGGACTCCCGATCGCCTCGCGCCGGATCCGCACCGGCGTGATCGACTCGCACGGCGTTCGGACGAAGCCGCTCGCCATCCGCGTCGGTACCGACAACCCGGTCAAGGTCCGGGCGGTCCGACGCGCCTTCGAGTCCCTGGGATGGCGGGCCGCCATCGCGCGCGTCCGCGTTCCGACGGAAGTGCCCGAGCAACCGTTCGGTTCGGAGGCGATCCGCGGAGCGGTCGCGCGCGCCCGGGCCGCGCTCGGCGCCGCCGACTTCGGCGTCGGAATCGAGGCGGGGCTCGTCTGGGAGCCGATGGTCGGGGACTACTTCGACGTCCAGTACTGCGCGATCGTCGACCGAGCCGGTCGCGTGACGGTCGGCCACGGTCCCGGCTTCGGCTATCCGCCTTCCGTCGTCCGCCGGGTGAAGGAGGGCTTGACGGTCGGCGAGGCGATGGCGCACCTGACCGGGATCCGAGGGATCGGCTCGAAGCAGGGCGCGATCGGCCACCTGACGGATCGGCGGCTCGATCGCGACGCGCTCACGGAGTCCGCGGTCCTCATGGCGATGGTCCCTCGCATTCGGCGGGACCTGTACGGGTCGTAGATCCTCATTTCGGTGCCGGATGCCTATCATACGGCGCAGGCTGTCCGCCTTACCGAGTCGCGTACACGGGTTGCACGGAGCAGTGGCCGCACCAGATCGCATTGCTCACGATCACGTAATCGGCTCGCGTCCCGCTCAGCTCGCCGTGGGACGCCCAGCCGCTCACGAACCGACCGGCCTTCGTGTGATCGGAGCACACCGCGGCGCCGCAGAATCGGCAAATGGCCCGCGCCTCCTTTTCGCAATAATAGCACTGCATGGCCCGGAATCTCCGGGTCTCGGAAGAGCCTTCCGCGGCCTCTCCGGGCGGCGCGACCACATAAGCCTTTTAGGCCGCGCGACCCTTCGCTGCGATTGAAGGTCCGCCATGCCCGCGAGGATCGCGATCAACGGATACGGGACGATCGGAAAGCGGGTGGCGGACGCCGTCGCACTGCAGGGCGACATGCACGTCGTCGGCGTCGTGAAGGCGAGACCCGACTTCGAGGCGAAGCTCGCCGCGCGGAAGTCGTACGCGCTCTACGCCGCGAGCGAGCACGCGCTCCGAAAGTTCGAGAAGGCGGGCGTCAAGGCGTCCGGCGTCCTCGAGGACGTCCTCAAGGAAGCGGACCTCGTCGTCGATTGCACGCCCGAGGAAAGCGGATACAAGAAGCTCTACGAGAAGGCGGGCGTCAAGGCGATCTGGCAAGGCGGCGAGGAACACGCCCTGACGAACCTGTCGTTCAACGCCGCGGTGAACTACGCCGAGTGCCTCGGCGCGACGTTCGTCCGCGTGCCGTCGTGCAACACGACGGGGCTCATCCGCACGCTGTATCCGCTCGACGCCGGGCTCGGCGTGGAGCGCGCGCTCGCGGTGATGGTGCGCCGCGCGACCGACCCAGGCGACTCGAAGAAGGGTCCGATCAACGCGATCGAGCCGGAACTCGAGATGCCGAGCCACCACGGGCCCGACGTGCAGACCGTCCTCCCGCAGCTCGACATCCACACGATCGCCCTCAAGGTCCCGACGACGCTCATGCACGTGCACGCCGTGAGCGTGGACCTCAAGAAGGCCGCGGACGAGGAGCGGATCGCCGAGCTCTGGAAACGGCAGCCCCGCATCGCGTTCGTCGAGGGGGGCGAGGGCGTCAAGTCGACGGCGCAGATCATGGAAATGGCCCGCGACCTCTCCCGGAACCGGTCCGACCTCTACGAGGTCGCGGTCTGGCGCGACGGCGTCCATGTGGTCGACGGGAAGCGGCTCTACTACTTCCAGGCGGTCCACCAAGAGTCAGATGTCGTCCCCGAAAACGTCGACGCGATCCGCGCGTTGCTCGAGCTCGAGAAAGAGGGCCGGCGAAGCATGGAGAAGACGGATCGGTCCCTCGGCATCGGCCTCGCGGGATGACGCGGGACGCATCCGGTCCCACTCGACCGGAGCGGTTCCGCGGAGATGCAGAGACCGGCCGCTAAGCTTTTCTCTCGTACGACGTTCCGTTGTCGGGGCGAGCTGGATCGAGCAGGCTCCGTCGACAGCTCTGCGATGTCGCTCGTGCGGCTCGATTGACCTCCAACAAGTGACGCCGTACTGGCTCCGGTGTCGGTCTTGCGGGGAACTGACGTACCTTCCGCCTCAAAGGGCCCGACTCGCACCGACGGACGAAGGCAGCGCGTCGACGAACCGTCGGTTGTACGGCGCGGAGACCGTCCGATTGCCCGTGCTGACGGATCCGAGGACGCGCCTCGCCGAAGCATTGTTGGGCTTTACTGCCGCAGGATTGTTCGCGGTGTCGATGCCCTTGGCAATCGTCCTGCTCGCCAATGCCCGCGGGGAGAGTGTCGGAGACCTCCTCCGCGCCGCGGGTGTTTCGCTGGTCGTGACGCTTTGGATATTCACGGGAATCGCCCTCGTCGCCACGGCGGCGTACTCGGCCGTCCTGGTCCTCCGGAAGAAGACCGAGGCCGGCAGCGCATGGATTGCGTTCGGAATCCTCTCGATTGCCTTCTGCCTGATGTTCGTGGCCCTTGGCAAGTTGCCCGGCGCTCTGGTTGGCGTCGCGGCGGGCGGCCTCGTCCTCGTGGGAGGATTGTTCGATACGGTCTTGGCCGCGCTGAAGAAGGCGGCGAGTGAGCGCGCGCGAATCTGAGGAGCCCGGTTCGATCTCCGTCCCTCGCACCGCGGTTCTCGCCCGCCCCCGGCCCGCGTCCGCATCGTGGACGACGATGCACCCCATCGGTTCCGGACTTCCCGGCTTAAAGGCATAACATTATAATGACCATTCCGTGTAACGGTATATCAAGGGGGTGGAGCGTCCCTGGGCCTTGGCCGCCACCTGGCGAAGAGAGCCATATTCCTTGCCCTGACGCTCGTCATCGCGATTTACATCACGGTCCTCATCGCGAACGGGGGCGGGCTCATCGATGACATCCTGAAGGCCCAAATCAAGAACGACGTTACCCAGCAACTCCACAACAATCCGGCATACAATCTGATGAACCAGACGGAGAAGGACGCGCTTTTCAACAAGACGTACAACAACCTCGTCGAGGCGAGGGGTCTGAACGAACCGTTCCTCGAGAAGTCCTTCCGTTTCACGCTCGATGCGCTCACCCTCAATCTCGGTCGGGCTCAGTACCTTCAGGCGAACGACGGGTCGTTCCTAGTCAGCGACATCATCGGGGAGCGCTTGCCGCGCACCCTCACGCTGTTCACAATGGCAAACGCAATCGGGGCCGTATTCGGGATTTGGCTCGGGTTATGGATGGCGCGTCGGGCGCTCACGGTGTTCGATCGAGGGATGACGGTCCTCTCCGTCACGACGTTCATCGTGCCACCCTGGGTGTACGGCCTTTTCTTCATCCTTCTGTTCGGCTACTCGCTCCATTGGTTCCCCACGGGCGATTGGATCGGCGTCCCGGCGCCGCCGCAGGGCACGATCAACTGGTATGCCGACGTGCTGTACCACATGTTGCTGCCGATGTTCACCTTTGCGTTTGCGACATTCGGGTCTTGGTCGTACACGACCCGGAACTTGGTCCTCCAGATCATGGACGAGGACTTCGTAGTGGCCGCGCGGGCGAAGGGCTTGCCGGAGCAGACGGTCCTCACGAAGTACGTGCTCCGTGCGGCGTCTCCCCCGATCGTCACGTCCCTCGCCCTGACCCTGATTTCCGCCTGGCAAGGCGCGATCATCACGGAAACAGTGTTCAACTACCAAGGCATTGGCCAGCTCTTTTTCAACGCGATCGGCCAGTTCGACGCCCCCGTCATCATCGCTCTGACAGCGATTTACGCCTACCTCCTCGTCATCACCGTATTCATCCTCGATCTCGTGTACGGTCTCCTCGATCCGAGGATTCGCGCGCTCCGGAGGTGAGCAAGCGTCGGCTCCGGCTCCGATTGGCATCAGGGCCGCGGTCCGCGAGGCGGTCCGGATGAAGTCGGGCATCGTGGGCTTCGGCATCATCGCCTCCCTGATCGTCGTCGCAGGGGTTGTCCCGTTCTACGCCCCATATGACGTGGTCCGCCATTGGTCGTCCTTCGAGCCTTGGCAAGACAACCCGAAGCGCGCCGCCCCCGAGTGGTCCGATCCTTCGGGCATTCACGAGCCTCGCACTATGATTTTTGAAAGCGACAGCTTCCGCAAGGTGGTTGTGCGAAAGTACATTCCGCCGTCGCAGGGGGGTCCCCTAAATCTCACCATCATTAACCTCACAAAGAACTTCTACTGGAACTACGACGAATTTCCCTCCGAGATTTCGATCGCAGTCAACGCGAGTTTTCCGGGCCAGAGTCCGGCCATCTCAGTATACATGTGGCGACCGGACAACCAGTATGTCCTTCTCCTCCCCTACTCGGCCACGGACGAACAGAGGAACGTATCCACGATAATCACGCAGAAATCGGAGTACATCGAGCCGCTCAAACGAAACCTGCGAACCTGGGTCCTCCGTGAGGGCGTGCTCAACGAGAGCAATGTCCCCAATTGGCAATCCATCACGCCGGAGACGGTCCTCTTTGCGAGAAACGATTCTGCTCAGGTCAGCAGTCGCAACGCGAACATCGCCAAGGGGTTCTACCAACTCGTCATCGACTACGAAGGGTTCAGCCTGTCGGATGATGTGAATGGCCGTTTCATCGTCTACGGGACGGTGTTCGGACTTGCCGGGACGGATGATCATCGCCGAGACCTCCTGACGGGACTGTTGTGGGGCGCACCGATTGCGTTGGCGTTCGGCGTCGCAGCCGGTGGCGTCGTGGTGCTCATCCAGACCCTTCTCGGGGCGCTCGCTGCCTGGTACGGAGGTCCGATTGACGAGTTCGTCCAGAGGGCCGCGGACTTCTATCTCGTCATCCCGACCTTACCCATCCTGATCTTGGTCTCTCTGTTCTATCGACCCGGGATCGTCGCTCTGCTCTTCTATCTCGTCGCATTCGGGGTGGTCGGTTCGACCACGAAGGTCGTCCGTAGCATCGTCCTTCAGATCAAGGAAGAGCAATTCATCGAGGCCGCCCAGTCCTACGGCGCGAGCCGAGGTCGCATCCTGTTCAAGTACATCATCCCGCGCATCATGCCTTACACGTTTGCCCTCGTCGCGCTCAGCGTCCCTGCCTTCATTTTCGTTGAGGCGTCCTTGAGTTTCCTCGGCTTGGGCGATCCGGTCCTTCCGACCTGGGGGGCCATCATCGGCGAGGCGTATACGCAAGGCGCTCTCTTCTACGGCTGGTGGTGGTGGATTCTCTTCCCGGCCGGGGGGATCATCTACACGACGATAGGCTTCGCGCTCCTAGGGTATGCCTTCGACAAGGTGCTGAACCCGCGTCTTCGCGAAGAATGAGGGCGTGACAGGACGTGCCGGCTCTCGAGGTGGAGAACCTACGGTACTACTATCGAACACGTCGGGGAGCGGTGAAGGCCGTCGACGACGTTTCATTCTCGATCGAACCGGGCGAGACGATCGCGGTGGTGGGGGAGAGCGGATGTGGCAAGACCTCGACCGCGAACGCGATCATGAGGCTGCTCCCTCGGAACGTGGAGACGTACGAAGGCCGCGTTGTGCTCGACGGACAAGACACGATGGCCTACTCGAACGAAGAGTTCCGGCATAAGGTGCGCTGGCGCGGTATCTCGATGGTCTTTCAGAGCGCGATGAACGCTCTCAGCCCGACGACCCGTTGCGGCTTCCAGGTCGCGGAGCCACTGATGGTCCACTACGACCTCGAGAAGGAGGAGGCGCTTGAGGCCGCACGCGAGGGCCTCCGGAACGTCGGCCTGTCCGAAGATGTCGCGAAGCGGTATCCGCACGAACTGAGCGGCGGGATGAAGCAGCGGGTCGTCATCGCGATGGCCCTCGTACTGAAGCCCAAGGTAGTGATCCTGGATGAGCCCACCTCGGCCCTCGACGTGATGACCCAGGCGAACATCATCAACCTGTTGAAGGGATTGCAGAAGGAATCTCGTCTCGCGTACCTTTTCATCACGCACGACCTGGGGCTCGCCAGCGAACTCGCGGACAAGGTCGCGATCATGTACGCGGGGAAGATCGTCGAGATAGGCACTGCGTCTCGAGTGTATCCGGCCCCGCAGCATCCCTACACGCAGAAGCTCATCCAAAGCGTGCCGCTCCTAAGGGGCGAGGTCGCGCCTGACTTCATCCCGGGCGTGCCGCCGGATCTCACGAGCGTGCCGGCGGGCTGCCGGTTCCATCCGCGCTGTCCCGTCTCTTTCAAGATGTGCGGCTGGTCGGCGTCCGAGCTTCAGGCGTTTCTCGAGGCGCGATCCGGTGCGACTGGGCAGGCGGGCGTGAAGCCGTTGAGCGCCGCGAAGTTCGAGCCGAAGGATTCTTGGAAGCTCGTCGTGAAACCGAAAGCGGGGACGGCGCCGGCCGACCTCGCCTCGGAGATTCGGGCCCTCGTTGACGTCGAACGTGCGAAGGCGCCTGTGCTCCAAGGGATCGAGACCGTGCGAGAACGGGGAGAACGGGTCGTCATCGACCTCTACGCGGCCGCGGTGCCGGAGCTCATGGGTGCCGATGGCCAGAGGGCGGCGTGTTGGTTACTCACGGAGGAGGGGAAGAGGTATGCAGGCGGCTGAGCCGACCCCGCAATCGGAAGGGCTCCCGTTCGACGATGGCGGGGACTACCCGCTCCTGCAGCTCGATGATCTGCGGATGTGGTTCATGGTGGGCAGCGGCCTGTTCCGCACCCCGCTCGCCGTCAAGGCCGTGGACGGTGTCTCGCTCGCCCTCTGGAAAGGCGAAACCGTCGCCATCGTCGGAGAGAGCGGGTCTGGCAAGACAACCTTGGGGCGCGTCGTCCTCCGGATTCTGGAGCCCACCGAAGGGCGACTCTTGTACGCAGGGATGGACATCACTCACGCCTGGCAGCGAGATCTCATGTGGCTTCGGCGAAAGGCGGGAATCATCCCGCAGGACCCCTATTCCTCCGTCAACCCGACGTTTCCGATATACCGGATCCTCGAGGAGCCGCTTGCGGTCCACCGCCTCGGCACGCCGGGGGAGCGAGCCGAGATGATCGGCAAGGCGCTCGAGAACGTGAAGCTCACTCCGCCCGAGCTGTTCCAGGCGAAGTTCCCGCACCAGCTCAGCGGTGGCCAGCGCCAGCGCGTCGCCGTTGCCCGCGCCATGATCCTCAATCCGGAATTCATCGTGGCCGACGAGCCGGTATCGATGCTCGACGCCTCCGTGCGGATCTCGATCCTGCGCCTGCTCCGCCAACTCCAGCGGAAATTCGGGATTGCGTTCCTCTACATCACGCATGACCTCGCGACCGCGCGACACTTCTCCGACCGCGTCGCCATCATGTATGCGGGCAAGATCGCCGAGACGGGCCCCGTCACCGACGTGCTGAGCGAACCCCTCCATCCCTACACGCAGGCGTTGATCGAGGCGATTCCGGACCCGGATCCAGAGAACCGGTTGCGGGAGCGTCCTGCCCTCCCGGGCGAACCCCCCGTGCTGACGTCCCCCCCTCCCGGGTGCCGCTTCCATCCGCGATGCCCGATCGCGAAGGCGGGCCTCTGCGACGTGGTAGAACCGCCGCTCCGGGAGCTCAGGCCTGGCCATCTCGCCGCCTGCCACCTCGCTTCTTGATCTTCGAGGGAACGTCGAGCTCGACCAGAGCCACGAGGACGACGCCAATGGTCGCGATGGTGACCGTGGCGCTCAGCAACAAGAACGCCAGAGGATCCGGGACCGTGGGGATTGACGTGCTGAACTTCAGTATCCGACCCATCGCCATCGTCCCGCCCGCCTCCACGACCGCGCGGAACTCATATGACCCACCAGGGATGAGATCGAGCAGCGGCATCTCGAACGGATCGGCGGAGCCGAGGGACGTCGTGCCCGTCCTCCTCCAATCGGCCTCCCCGAGGGGCCGCCAATCGAACGAGACGTTCGCGGCGGCGTAGCTCCCGAGGGACGTGACCTCACCGTGAAGCCGCGCTGAGCTCGTCGTGACTTCTGACGCTCCGAGCGTCCTCGTCCCCAGGACGGACAAGCCCACCGCATGGCGCAGCGCGCCGCGCGTCCAATCGTAGTACGTAACGTGCGGGGCCCCACCGGGATCCAACGCGAGGCTTGGTTCCCACCCGACGGTGCTGTCGTCGTCGACCGTCTGGATCTCCCACGTGCCGTTCACGGATTCGGCGTATCGGAGAACGCCCTGAAGTTGGGCGTAGTAGGCAACGCGAAGTCGGTCGTCCGGGCCGACGACGAGGCTCGTCCCCAACCCGGGGTTCCCCGCGGCGTCGATGGTTGAAAACAACCAGGCATCCGGCGAACGTCTCGCGTACCCGAGGCTCGCGCTCTTGGCGTCGTAGTAGACGATGTGCGGCGTCCCGCCGCGATCGAGCCCGAATCGTACGTACCAGGACGCGCGCTCCATGCCTCCAACGTCCTCGACGATCCACGTGCTCCCCGGTCTCGATGCGTACCGGAGGTGTCCGAACCCGAAGTACGCGACGTGCGGAATGCCATTGCGATCGAGGGCGATCGACTCATACGCCGCACCCGGCCCCGAGGCATCGACATCTTCGCGGATCCACGACGAGCCGGTGAAGTGCGCGTACCGCAAGGTGTTGCTGTACGTCGTGTAGACGACATGGGGCGTTCCCAACCTGTCGAGGACGAGCCCGCTGAATTCGTCGACGTGTCCCGTGTCCACGTCCGAGATGTTCCACGCCCCGGGAGAGGGGCCTCGGACTCCATAGCGGACCGTGTCTCGATTCTGGTCGTAATACAGGATGTGCAGCGCCCCCGATGTGTCCACGGCGATGTTCGTATCGCCCGTGTACAGTCCCGGGCCCGTCACTTGCTCCGACGACCAGCCGCTTCCGGCGGACGTGGCCAGCCGCAACGTGCCCCCGCCATCGTCTTGATAGAGAACGTAAAGGGTCCCGTTGGGGGCGATCGCCAAACTCGAATGACGCCCTGCGTCCCCGCTTCCGTCGACGATTTCCACACGCCATGTGAGCCGCGTCCCGGACACGGACACCAACGCCGCGGCAAGGATTGCAGCGGCGAGGATCCCCACGAGCCCGACGGGCCGCCGAATCAAACGTCCTTTCATCGAGATGCGTGGCGATTGGGCGACGTCCTCTTCAAGGTGGCGCGACGATGGGACGCGGTTCGAAGTGAGGAGGTCTCCGGTCGCCGCCTGTGGGACACCGTTCGAATCGGTTCGAATTAGGTTCGGGACTCGTCCGGGAAAAGTGATAAATACCGTCCAAGTCATCCGGCGGATTCGAATGCGGGCGGGGAGAGAAGGGGGAGCCTATTCTCGTCTTTCCCGTCAGCATTGGAGGAATACTATGAAGCACCTTGTTGCAGGCGCGCTCGTGGCCGTCTTGCTTTTGGCGGGGTTGATTTCCCTGCCGAACGCGAGGGCGCAGGGGCGCGTGGGAGGTCAGACCGACAGCCTGCTCTGGTATCAGCAACCGATCCAGGACCAGGCTCTGGTCGATCTGACATCAGGCACGATGGATGTGTATATGTTCCCGTTGAGGACCGCAGCGAGTATCGCGGCCGCGAGGTCGAATCCCGATCTCTGGACCATCGACGTGGGAGGGAGTCTGAACAACCTGTTCATCAACCCCGTCGCGGTGTCCACGACCCCGGCCCCTCCCGACGGTGTGGGGAATCCGTTTGTCCACCGAGAAATTCGCGAGGCGATGAACTACATCATCGACCGCGATTTCATCTCGCAGGAGATTGCCGGCGGAAGTCAGTTCCCGCACATCACGTTGGAGAACCGGCTCAATCCGGAGTACGGACGCGACGCCGTCTACGACTCGCGGCTGGAGCGGAACTACAGCTTCGATTTCGACAAGGGCGCGTCGATCATATCCAGCACGCTCAGCGCCGATACTCCGCTCTACCGGTTCAGCGCCGGGAAGTGGCAGATCAGGAACAGCATCGGGGTGTATCATGACCTCGTGCTGAACTTCGTCATCCGGACCGAGGACATCCGGAAGGACATCGGGCTCTACATCGCGGGCCAGCTCGAGAAGCTCGGCTTCGGTGTGAACCGCATGATCCTCTCGGGCTCCGCCGCGTTCGCGATCGTGTACAACGGGCCGGTCGACACCGGCGCATGGCAGTTGTACACGGAAGGATGGGCCGCGACCGCGCTCACGGCGTGGTCGGACACCGACCCGAACTTCTACTTCTGCGGTGGCGAAGGAAGCAATGTCTGGGGCGTCTACGACGTTTCCGTGGAAGATCCGCCGCTCTGGACGGTTTGCGAGAACCTCCTGAACGCGAACTACACCAGCCTTGCACAGCGGCAACAGTGGTTCGAGGAGGCCACGTCGCTGTCTCTGAGGAACGCCGTCCGCGTATGGGTCACCGCCGGCGGGACGTTTGCGGTGAGCAAGCGCGTCACGGGCATGGTCTACGACCTCTCCGGAGGTGCGTGGGGCCTGTTGGCGTCGCGCACCGCGCGCTTCACGAACCCCGGCGGCACGCTGCACGTCGGTCAGCGGCTGCAGTACCTCTCGCCGTGGAACCCGTGGCAAGGATTTGGATGGCTGTATGATGCTCTCCAGGAGTACGCGTTCTCCGATCCCGCGGTCTGGCCGCACCCGCACACCGGCCTCTACATGCCGATTCGTTCGACGTTCGCCGTGACGGCTCCGAGCCCGACGAATGTGATTAACGTCCCCTCGACCGCGCAGATCTGGGACCCGACGACCCTCGGCTTCACGACCGTGGGCACGGGCGTGACCGCGAAGTCCTCGGTGGCGTACACGTTCACGTTCGGAACGTGGCACGACGGGGAGCCGTTCACGATGGACGACGTGCTCTACGAACTCGCCTTGGTGTATCGCCGGGCCTGTGCTCCGGCCGCGGGCGGAGTCTGTGGAACCGCGGGAGGCGATGTCTACGCGAAGGACAACGACGCGGCGACCTTCGCCTCGATCTTGCTGAAGAACATCCTCCGAGGGTTCACGGTGTCCGGGAACCAACTGACCGTCTACTACGACTACTGGAACGTAGACCCGACGACGATCGCGGCGCAGATCAACCCGGCGTTCCCCGTGACCCCGTGGCCCGCGAGCCAACTCGCACTCAGCACCGTCTTCGACGACACGTGCCGAATCAGCGAAGTCACGGCGGAGAACGAAGCGAAGGTCGCGCTCGACCTGACGAAAGGCAACTGCCTGGCCCGGATGGACCTGAACCTCCCGACGGTGACGGGGACGCTCCCGCCCGGACTGAGCTTCGACCCCACGGAAGCGGCAACCCGATGGGCGGATCTTGCGAACTTTAGGACGACGTACGGTCACTTCTTCGTGAGCAACGGGCCGTACATCCTGACTAAGGTCGACGAGGCCACGCTCCAGACGACTATGGCGCTCGATACGAGCTACCCGATCGCGGCGAATGCGTACGATGCATTCTTGGTGCCGCGGATCCCGCAGATCTCGTTCGCGCCGCCGTCGTTGGTCCTGATCGGCCGACCCGCGCAGTTCGAAGTGAAATCGACGCTCCAAGGGGGCGGCGCCTACGACCTGTTCGACATGACGTGGCTCCTCGTGAACCCGGCAACCGGCGGGGTACTGTACCAGGGCCAGCCGACGAAGGTAGCGGCCGGCGAGTACACGATCACCCTTACGGGGACCCAGACGGACGCGTTGGCAGCGGGCGCATACGAGCTTCGGACGATCACGGTAGGCAAAGAGGCAGCGGTGCCGGTGATCGTGTCGCAGTCGTTCATCGCCATTCCGGACGTCGTGACGATTGTCGATGAGCTCCGCGGCGAGATCAACAGCTTGCAGCAGTCGTTCAACACCCAACTGCAAGACCAGAAGAACCTGACGGCGCAAGCGCAGGCACAGGTCGCGACCCTCCAGACGCTCGTGATCGCGTCGATGGCGGTCGCGCTCATCGCCGTCATCGTCGCGGTGGTCGCCATCGTCCGGATCCGGTCGATGCCTCGGCGGCCGAAGGGAGGCATGCCTCCGGCGGAAGAGGAGATCTAAGCCAAGCGAATCGGGCGCGCAACAGCGCGCCCGCCTTTCCTATTTCTTCATTCGTTTCTCATACTGCGGGCGAGAGCGCTCGAGAAGTCGATCCGTACCGCGCGCCATGGCCGTCATGGAAATCCAGATCGTGACGCCGAGCGCGAGTCCGGCCCCGGGGATCGAGAGGAGCGCGTACGGTGCGCGCGGTCCGAGGAACGCGACGGTGATCGCGAACGTGACGTTCGACGCGGCCGGCGATGCGCTGTAGTTCGTCACCAGATGGCCGACGCGGTATTGGACGAGGGCCTCCGTCCGATTGCAGTCGAGGGTCGAGGGCGGAAGGGAGCCGTCGGACTGATAGGCTTGGTATGCGGCATCGCTCAGGAGGTAAAATTCGACCCCGCACGGGGCCGTGACGAGTGATGCCCGGAATAGCGGCGTGGCGCGGAACGCCACCTCCCGCTCGCTGATGCCGGGACCGGCATCCCCCGCGGCGAATCCCGTGCCCACGATGGCGGTCTCGATCGTGAGGGAAATGATCAGCAACCCGCTCGCGGTTGCGAACAGGATGGGCCCGATCGTGTACGCGGTCGGAATTTTCCGGATGCGCTTCCTCACCCGCAGCAAGAAATCGGGGAGCTGGAATTTCATCGCGGCCCGAGCGTCAGGAGCCGGCATCGGTTGAAGCTTTCGTCTTCCCCAAAGCACGTCTCGCGCGAGGTCAGTCCTTCGATCGCCGGATCGTCTTCGTCGCGCGCGTGAGGACTCCCATGAAGGTGTGGAACTCCCATTTCGATGGGACGGCGCGGCCGACGAGGCGGCGGAACATGATCTGCGTGCGCGCCCGCAGATGCGTCGGATAGTTCGTCGCGATCAGCAGGTCCCGGAACGCCGAATGCAGGTGTTCTTTCTCCGAGCCGGACGCCTCGCGCGGCCGGGGCTCCGGTTTGCCGGCGAACATTTCGTAGAGGAGGATCGCGGCCGCGTGCGAGAGGTTCAGGACCGGGTATCCCGCCGCCGCGGGGATCGACACGAGGGCGTCGCACCGAGCGAGCTCTTCGTCGAGGAGGCCGAAGTCCTCGCGGCCGAAGAGGACCGCAAGCGTCCCGTCCATCGCCGCCACCCGCGTGGCGAATTCTCGCGGTGTGACGGATATCCGGGGGAATCGCCTCTCGCTCTTCGTCGTGATCCCGGTCGTCCCGACGACCAGGTCCGCGTCCTTCAGGGCCTCGTCGAGCGATCCGACCGTGCGCGCCCGGGCCAGCACGTCCGCGCCGCGCATCGCCCGCTTGTACGCCTCGTCGCCAATCGCGCACGGATCGACGAGGACGAGGTCCGAGATGCCGAAGTTCTTCATCGCGCGCGCGACCGCGCCGACGTTGCCCTCATTCTTCGGGCCGACGAGGACGACGCGGGTCTTCGGCATGCGACCTCGACGGAGGGCGAGGCTTGTATATAACGGCTCGAATCCCGCGCGGTGTGCCTCGGATCGCGATGAAGATCGCGTACGACGGCCGAGCGTTTCACGGGCAAGCCCGGCAGCCCGGACTTCGGACCGTGGAAGGGGAGATCGCCACGGCCCTGACGCGCGCCCGGGCGATCCGCGACCTCCGGACCGCGCGATTCCAGAGCGCAAGCCGGACGGATCGCGGCGTGAGCGCGCTCGGGAACGTCGTCGCCTTCGATTCGTCGCTCGCCCCTATTCCGACCGTGCGGGCGTTCAACGGGAAGGCCCGCGGGGTGTGGGCGTGGGCCGTCGCCGAGGTGCCGCTCGCTTTCAGCGCGCGACGCGCGCGCGATCGCTGGTACCGGTATGTCCTCCCCGGGGACCACGACGCGGGACGCCTGTCCGACGCCCTTCGGGCCTTCGTCGGGGAGCACGATTTCCGCAACTTCACCCGCGACCGCACGCGGACCGAGTTGCGGATCGACGGGGCGGAGGCGACGCGGGAAGGCGACGCGGTCGTCCTCGACTTCCGCGCGCCCCGGTTCGCCTGGAACCTCGTCCGCCGGCTCGTCGCCGCGGCGGTCCGTGTCGAAACCGGCGTGGGTTCGATCCGAGACCTCGAACGGGCGCTCCGGCCGGGGACGCGGGCGGACTTCGGCCTCGCGCCCGCGGAGCCCCTCCTCCTCATGGACGTCCGGTACGATGTCGAGTTCCGGCGCGTGCGCGATCCGACGACGGAGGCGCGGATCGATCGGATCCTCGCGGAGCGCCGGCTCGATGCCTCGTTCTACGAGCGGCTCGCGGCGCGGTTCCTCAGGGGGGATTCCGGCGTCCGCTGAACGCTTAATATAGCGCCCCGGGATTGCGCGGGCGTGCTCGTCGCGCTCACGGGGACGCCGGGGACTGGCAAGACCTCCATCGCGGAGCTCCTCGCCGCACGCGGTTACTACGTCCTCTACCTCGACCGGCTCGCGGCGGAACGGAACCTCCTGACGGGCGTGGACGAGGCCCGCGGGGCCCGCGAGGTCGATGTCGAGGCGCTCGACCGGGAGATCCGCGTGCCCGTGAAACTCGGGTTCCTCGTCGCGCACTACGCGCACCGGATGAGCGTTGACCTCGCGATCGTCCTGCGGTGTCATCCGCGCGTCCTCGCCGAACGACTGCAGTCGCGAGGGTGGCCGGAAGCGAAAGTCCGCGAGAACGTCGAGGCGGAGGCGATCGACGTCATCGTGCAAGAGGCCGTCGAACGCCTGCCCTTCGTCTACGAGGTCGACACGACCCGCGCGACGCCGGCGGAGTCCGCGGAGGCCGTCCTCGGGATCCTGCAAGGCCGGGTCGCGGGCCACGAACCCGGTTCAGTCGACTGGAGCGACGAGGTGCTCTCGTGGTACTAGACCGCTATCGGGCCGCCGCGGATCGGCTCCTCGTGCCGGTCGCACGACGGCTGATTCGGGTGAACCCGGATGCGGTCTCGTGGGCGGGACTCTTGGCGGCCGCGGGCGCGGGAATCTCGTTCGCTCTCGGAGGCGCCGGGTTCCTCGCCCTCGCGCTCGTGTTGCTCCTCGCGAACTCGTATCTCGATGCCCTTGACGGGAAGATCGCGAAGCTCGCCGGACGTGCGTCCGCGCGCGGGGATTTCTTGGACCACGTGCTCGACCGATATGCAGACGTGTTCATGATCGGCGGGATCGCCTTCTCCACCTACTGCCAGTTATGGGTCGGGACCCTCGCCCTGCTCGGGGTCCTCCTGACGTCGTACATGGGCACGCAGGCGCAGGCCGTGGGCCAGGGACGCCGGTATGCGGGGATCCTCGGTCGGGCGGACCGCCTGGTCCTCCTGTTCGTCGGCGGCGTCCTCCAGCTCGTCGTCGCTCCCGCGGGCGGCGTCCGCTGGGGCGTCGCGCCGATTGCGTTCCAGCCGCTCGAGTGGGTCCTCGTCGTGTTCGCCGTCCTGGGAAACGCGACGGCCGTGCAGCGCGGCGTGTCGACGTGGCGCGGCTTCGCACGCTAGACGGCGGTCGACGCGCTCTCGCCCCGCGGCCTTCGCTCGCGCCCCTTCACCCGATAGTACGACAGCGGATGCTTGATCGTCATGCAGATCCGGTCCGGGCCCGGGCAGATGCCGTACGACTTCATCGTCGAGCATTCGGGCGGCGTGTACTCCGTCGGGCTCGACGTGCCGGTGATGTGCTCGATTTGGTACCGCGTCACGTCCGCGGCGAAGTCCGGCACGTCCCCGAAGACCCGGAAGATCTCGTCGTTGCTCAGCCCGATGTGATGCAGGAAGGCGACGATCGCGAAACGGCCCATGTGCGGCACGTTCTCGTGGTTCTGGATCTGCGCGAGGAGGTTGTACATGCACGGCGGGAAGCGCGTGATGCTCACCTTCCCGATGTCCTCCGCCCTGAACGTCGCCTTCTTCGCCTCGAGCACCCCGCGGATCTCGGCGAGGTCGGCGCGGAACGCCGCGAGGATGTCGTCGTTGACGGGCAGCGGGAGGCCCTGCTCGATGTGCCGTTGGATCGCGTTGCGCAGGACGCGCAGCGCCCGTTCCCGCCGCAGGAGGACGTATCCGCGCTCGACGGGCTGGTTGATCAGCTTCCACGGCGCGTCGCGCATCGTGTTCGTGAAGCGCAGGAAGTCCGTGAAGTGCAGCCGGAATCCGCCGTCCGACCGCCGGAGCTCCATCCCGAGTTCCGCGGCGACATGGAGGATGAAGTCGTCTCCCTCGCCGGCGAGGCGGCCCTCGGCCTCGATCGCCTCGCGCAGTGCGAACCGCCGGGTCAGGTAGGTGTCGTCGAGCGCCGAGGCGAGCATGCGGGCGACCGGGTACGCCAGCAGGAGCCCGAGTTGGTCCGCCGTCGCGATCGCGATCCGCTCGGACGCCTGCGTCCTCTCGAGGGCCTCGAGCACCCGCGCCTTGCCGAGGCTCCGCGCGCGGGCGTACGCCGGCTCGAGCAGGATCTCCTCGAGGCTCACCTTCTCTCCGAGGACGAACCCGGAGGCTTCCCGGAGGAAGGGATACTTCGCGAGGAGCGCGAGGTCCACGGCCTCGGGAACGCGCGGCGCAATAAAAGCCCATGGCGGGGACGCGCGAAAGTGCGTCGCCCGCGCGGGGTCAGTCGAGCCCCGAATCCATGCGGAGGCGCTTCACTCGTTCTCCGGCTCTCCCGGCGTCTCCGATTCTTCGGGCGTCTCCAGCGCTTGTGGCGGCGGAGGCGCGACGCCGAGTTGCTGCATGAGGCCCGCCGTGTCCCATTCGCCCCAGCGTTCGACGGCCTGCCCTTGCTCGAAACGCATGACGTCAATGCCGGTGATCTTCACCGGCTTCCCCGTGGCAGGGATCCCCATGAAATCCCCTTGATGCGTCCCGGTCATCGTCGCGCGGACGACGACCTTGTCGCCTTCCGCGATGATGTCGTCGATCGTCGTCAGTCCGTCGGGAAACGCCGCACGGATCATCTGGAACGTCTGCTTCGAGCCCTCTCGGCCCGGAGTCGCGCCCGGCGGCGGGTTGTGGTCCACGAAGTTTTCCGCCGTCATCTTGTCGACCACGCTGAGGTTCCCTCGGTTCCAGACCTCGTCATAGAACATGCGCACGCTTGCCTTGTTCTCCTCGATTCCCATGTTGCTCCCCCTGTAAGCGCCCCAAGGGCGCGTCTGGTATTTAACGGCGCCCGTAGGGACGCGGTGGATCCGGCGCTGGGTCGATGGCACGGTCCGCCGCGGTGCGCCCTAAGGTCTTTCTTGGATCGGACGATGCGCCACGCGAAATGGGCGAGCTTCGCGGCTACGTCGCGGTCCATTCGCAGGGTCTCGGCCACGCGACGCGAGCCGTGGCCCTCGCCCGCGGCCTCCTGGAACGACGGCCGGACGTGGATCTGCTCTTCCTCGCCGGCTCGCCTGCCTTGGACCTCGTCGTCGCGAACGGGTTCGATGCGCTCACGATGCCGCCCGCGCCCGACTGGCGCGCGGCAGACGGAGTCCTCGGGCCGGCGTGGCGGTGGTACCTCGACTACGCACGCTATCTGCGGATCGCGCGGCGATTCCTACGGAAGGAGGCGGACTGGGGATACTACCGGTTCGTGATCTCGGACAGCGAGCTCGCGACCGCCCGGGAGGCGGTCCGGCGACGGATTCCGACGGCGCTGATCCTCGACGCGACGCGGCACGAGTTCGCCCGCGACCCCCTGTCTCGATTCGTCGAAGGGTGCGGCAACGTCTGGCTCTCCCGATTCGCGCGGAAGGTGGACCTCGTCCTGACGGCCGAGCCCGGTCCTGCGTGGCCGAACGTGCGGCGCGTCGGCCCGATCGTGCGCCCGTTCAGCGCGCCGCGCGAGCGGTTGCGGGACGACTTCTTCTTTCGGAAGAAGACGATCCTCGTCACGGGCGGCGGCACGGCGATCGGCGAGTTCCTGATTGGAGCCTCGATGGACGCGTTCCGCGAGCTGAACCTCGACGACGTCTCGATGGTCGTCGTGAGCGGTCCGAAGTTAAAGGTAGAGCCCGCCCCGGGCGTCTACACGTATGGGTTCCTCCCGAACCTCCACGACTACGTCCTGGCGGCGGACCTTGTCATCACGACGGCCGGCAAGGGGACGGTCAACGAGGCGCTCGCGGCGGGCACCCCGGTAATCGCGATCCCGCCGAGGGGCCACGCCGAGGCGGAGCGCAACGCGGCGGCACTCGGATACGGACACGAAGACGTCCAGCGGTTGAAGGAGATGATCCCCGCGAAACTCGCCCTCGGTCGGCTCCCTCCCGCGCGGACGGGAAATGCCGAAGCTATCGGATTCCTGGCCGAATTCCTCGAGACGGTCGGGAACCGCTAGATCGCCCGTAGGACGAGGCCGCGGACAACTCCGCCAGGCAGGGATTTCGCCTCAGTCGCCCCGAGGTCGCCGCTCGGATCAACTAGGACAGCCTGACTCCGCAGTTCGTGCAGTATGTCTGAACGGCGTCGTTCTTCATCCCGCATTGCGTGCAGAACCTTACGCTCTCCTCGCTCGCCGGCACGAAGGAGGACGGTGGGCCCTGTCCCCTTGCGACAGCGATGCGATGCCCCGAGCGACGCGGTTTATTGGTCCCGAACAGACCCGCGAAGAGTTCGATCGGTCCGAAGATGAGCGCCCCGATGCAGATGAACGGGACCTCCGGGACCAGGAGGCTGAAGACCCCCACCAGCGTGAACAAGCCTCCAACCAAGACGTGCCGAACGATCACGCGATCCCTCCGCGTTCCCGATCGGCTTCGTGGCTAATGAATCCTGCCTTTGCGAGCTAGGTACGATAGGTCGGATGTTCGACGCGCTTCCTTTCTCTGCGCTGGACCCATACCGCCATCTGGTAGAGGACGGAGGAGAGACGGTTCATGTATCGCAACAAATCGGGGTTCAGCGTCGTTCGCTTCGAGAGGGCGACGACCCGGCGCTCCGCGCGGCGAGCGACCGTGCGGGCCCAATGGAGTCGGGCAAGACCTTCCGATCCCCGGGGAAGGATGAACTCCTTGATTGGGCCAACATCCATTGCCTCGATTCCCGCCTCAAGCCGGGCGACGTGCGATTCCGTGATCTTCGGCACCCTCGTCTCCTTCGAGGCGTGGGCCATCGCAATCTCCGCTCCGACCGTGAAGAGGTCGTCTTGGATCTTCAGGAGGAGTTCGCGGATTCGTTTCTCTCTCTGCGAGACGAGCGCGAGGCCGATCACCGCGTTCAGCTCGTCGACCGCGCCCATCGCCTCCACGCGCGGGTCGTCCTTCGAGACACGCTCCGGGCCCAGGAGCCCCGTCTCGCCCGTGTCCCCGGTCCGCGTGTAGAGCTTCGCCGTCAGCCCACCTCCCGATGCGCGTCCGTCGCTCCGGGAGGCCTCGGGAACAACCGCGGCTGGAGGATGTGCGCGAGGATCTCGAGCCCGTCCACGAGGCGGGGTCCGGGCCGGTTGAAGTAGCTCGAGCCGTCGACGGCCCATACGCGGTCCGTGCGCGCCGCCGGGAGGTCCGCCCACCATCGGGCCCGCGTGACGATGGGCGCCTCTTTCCGCGTGCGCTCGAGGTCGAAGCCGCACGGCATCAGGACCGCAACGTCAGGGGAGGCGAGGACGACGTCCTTCGGCTCGATCCGGCGCGATTTCTCTCCCGGCCGCCCGAGCGGGTCGACGCCGCCCGCGAGGTCGACCATCTCGGGGACCCAGTGGCCGCCGAGGAAGAGCGGGTCGAGCCATTCGAGACACAGGGCCTTCGGGCGGTCGATCGCCCTTGCGGCCCGCTGGGCGACGCGGTCGACCCGCTCCCGCAACGTCGCGGCGACCTGCGCGGCTCGATCCTCGACACCGCAAGCACGCCCTACCCGTTCGATGTCCTCGAAGACGTCCTCGAGGCGGTGCGGGTCCAGCGAGAGGATTGCCGGCGTCTGCGGGAGGCGCCGGGCCACGTCTTCGACGTCGCCGAGGGTCGGCGCGCAGACGACACAGAGGCCCTGCGTCACGATGATGTCCGGGTGTGCGGCGTGGAGCGCGGTTTCGTCGACTTGGTACAGCGCCCCGCCCGATTCCAGCCTCTCGCCGACCATGCGACTCGTCTCGCCGCTCGATGTCCCCTCATACGGGAGGAGGGCGCGGCTGACGACCGGCTTCTCGCGGGCTGCCGGCGGATAGTCGCACTCGGGCGACACGCCGACGAGGTCGTCCCCGAGGCCCAAGACGTAGACGATCTCCGTGGCGGCGGGGAGGAGGGAGACGATCCGCATCCGAGTCGACCGGCACGATAGCCCGCGAGCCGCTAAAAGGGTTTATGCGCCCTTCATCGGGACCCAGGGCGAATGCGGTCTGAGATTTTTCGAACCGCTGTGGCCGGACTCGCCCATTCGCCCTTCTCCGACCAAGAACTGCCGGATCAAGAATAGACCTAAATAGGCACAATGTTCATGCCCCGCCGTCTTGGGGGAGCGTTGTGCGTTCGGTTCGGGCTTTTTCGAGTAGCATCATCGTAGTCGTGGCTCTTGGGATTCTCGTAGCGGGCTCGGCAGACGTCTCCGCCTGGCAGGCCGATGTAATATTCCACCCTCCGTCTACGACCTACGAGGACACCACGTACGCGTTCTCCGTCGATATCGACAACACGGGACCCGACTCGATGAGAATCTCATCCGTCGGACTTCGATTCGATTGGGTTGCGGAGTCCTATTACTACTTCGCGTCCGGGCTCCCCCTGACTCTAGCAAGTGGCCTGACGAGGACTTTCTCGTTCGAGGTTCACGTCCCACAGGGCATCACGACGAACGCAATTCACATTGCGACCGTCCGCATCGAGGCGGCGGATCCCGGGCTATTCGGAGGTTGGGGAACGCCCACTTCGGACGCTGTCGACTTCCAGTTCCCCGTGTACCCGCAACCCACGGCAGGCGGAGTGGGAGGCTCAGGAGGTCTCGCGCTCGGCATCATCGCGCTCGTGGGCGTTGTTGCGATCGCGATTGTCGTCGCCGTCGTCGTGGTTCTCATCCGAAAGAAACCTCCGCCCGCGACTCCCGTCTACCCAGCGTACTCCTACGCTCAGGTGCCACCGCAACCGCCGGGTCAACCGCCAACGCAACCACCTCAATTTCCGCCCGAGCGGTAGGCTGCCTCGCGAAGTCACGGACGACCTCAAGGCCCGCGGCGTGATTGAGGGCGCGGGGGGCGAAGCATGCAGTCTATCGCATCAAGAAATCGGACGGGGGCAAAAAGGGGGGGAGAAGGCCGGGGCTTACCCGGCCTGGTTCCCGTTGTGCCGGTGCTCGAACCGCTTCGCCTGCGCGGTCACGACCCCGTGCTCGATCTGCGTCGCCCCGCCGTTCACGCCCTCGACCGCCTGCGTGGCGAGGGCGATCGCCTCCTCGACGTTCAGGTTCGGGCGGTAGCCCTTGACGATCGTCTCGAGCGCCTCGTCCGACGATTGGCCGATCGCGAACGCCGAGCCTTTGAACGTCGTGCCGCTCGGGTCCACCTGGATCAGCTGCACGCCGAGGTCGTCGACGCCCGCCACGATGATCGACGCGCCGAACGGGCGCACCGCGTACATCGTGAACTCGTGCAGGTACTCCGACAGGTTCCGCGAGAGCGTGCCGACGTCGATCGGCTCGTCGTAGACGATACGATGGCGTTGCGCCGCGACGCGGAGCTGGTCGAGGAGCGTCGTCACGTCGCCGATGTAGCCGCTCCCAGTCGCACCGATGTGGTCGTCCACGACGAAGACTTTCTCCGCGGGCTCCATCAGGGGCCGGGTCGGCTTGACCTGGCTCGTCAGGAGCGCGAAGTCTTTCGTCTTCAGGCCGAGCGTCGTCGAGCCGCGGTTGACGGCTTGGAGGGCGTAGTCCACTTGGACGAGCCGGCCTTCCTGGTTGTAGAAGAACGGCATCCGTCCCACTTCCGCCGCCATGTCAGTTCGCCTCCCAAGCGTGGCCGTTCGGGATCGCGAGCACGTCGACGCCGTTCCCGCTCCCCGGATCGCGTTCCATCGCCGCCCGCACGGCGGCTTCGGCGAGCTTCGTCGCGTCGTCCAGCGAGAACTCCTTCCGGAATCCCTGCTCCAGCACGCCGTACGCGATCGGCGAGCCGCTGCCCGAGGACATGAAGTCCTCCGAGGTGATCGCGCCGCTCATGTCGCTCGTGTACACGTGCGCGCCGTCCCGGTCCACGCCGGCGACGACGAGTTCCACGTAGAACGGGTTGTAGCTCTTCATCGACGAGTAGACGATGTTCGAGATCAGCTTCGCACTCTCCTTGACGGACAGCGGGTAGCCGCGTCGCAGCGCGAGGAGCCGGCGTTCGGCTTTCGCGAGATTGACGAGGTACTCCGCGTCCGACATCGCACCGGCGATCGCCACCGCGGTCGCGCCGTCGAGGGAGAAGATCTTCTGGACCACCTTGGATCCGACGAAGAACCCCTTCGACGCACGCTTGTCGGCCGCGAGGACGACGCCGTCCTTGCTTCGTATTCCGACCGTTGTGGTCATGTCGAACCTCGAAGGCATATGTCGGTGGTCGAGTATGTTGACTCGAATCGTGGGCCTTCAGTCACAATTCACTATGAATCGTTCCTTCCCAGTAGTGGTTCTTGCAGCCGGATGGCCCGTCGGGGGACAAAGCCCAGCGGAGCCTACCGCGCCAGCCTGACGTCGACTTCTCGTTCAACGTAATCCCATTCTCGCGTCTCACGAAGCCGCAGGACCAATTGTTCGAATGCGGCCGCGTCGGTTGGCGCATACTCGAACCAAGTCAAGAAATCAAAGGGCTCGCCTAGGTCGCGGCAGTGATAGAGTCGTCGGGCGATGGCCGGGAGGTACTCGAGGCCGATCGCAATATGGTGTGAGTCCTCTTCGAATATCGTGCGCCGCTCCTCCTGGGAGAGCTCCCACCACTCGGCTGATTTCTTGATGGGGATGAGGGCAGCTCGTGTCGCCTCCGCGCGATCGAGGGGAGCCTGTAGAGCGGCGAGCCGCTCGTGCTCGGCCCGTGTCGCGTACCTCTCGTGGCTGGCCACTCCACGGAGCACCCAGGCGGCGCCCGGCGGTTTCAGCGGTGAGTCGAGAACGACTTGGAGGTGACTCGCCGGGGCCAACGATGGCCCGCGAACGGCGTCCCGCTTCACGATTTTCCATTTCCCCACCGCGCTTCCCACGAAAGTCGTCTGTATGATTCCGGGGGCCTGTTTTTCTTGGTTCGTACTCAGAATGGACCGTGAGGCGAGCCTTCGCACAGACGGTGCACGTCACAGGTTTACATAAGGCTTGACAGAGAGCTGCAGAACATTCCTTCGTTGTGAGTTCTGGGAGACACTTTTCAGGAGACGATACTCGATGCAATCGCTCAACTGAAGACGAGGGTCAATCTGATGGGCGTCTGTGCATCCGTGGCACTTCACACCGAGTGTGACAGAGAGACCATAGAGAGAACGAGTCAACCCTCTCCCAGGACGCATCTGTCTCGGCGAAAAGTATGTGTCTGTCAATATTCGAACGGAATCATCTCAGACAAGCAGTCCAGGGATGCTGAAGAGCCAGGGATTCTGAGCAGGCAACGGATCTCACACCGCTTTACTATTATGTACTGGTCTCATAATCCATGAAATGGCAGAGCCATGCCACAGCCGTCCCCGAATCCGCTTGACCCCGACTGGGCGAGATTGCGAAAGGACCTCGTCAAGGTTCGGCGACGCCGAATAGCCCGACCAGGCATGGCTCGCCTGCTCGAAGAGTGGGCGGAGGATGTTGACAAGCAAATCCGGAAGCTCGCGTCCTACGGCGCCGAAGAGCAACTCAGGTTAATTTCTGCAATCTCGGCACATTTCCTAAGAATCCGCGCGTTGGTGGATGCGCTTTCCCGAGGCCTCGTCACATCTAACAGAGTCATTCACGAGTTGCTCGAGGAATCCATTATAGAAATCTCGGGAGCGGCCCTTATCCGAGACATTGTGGTGGTAGACTCTCCTTTGGAGACTCGTAGTCTAGAATCGAAACTGGACGTCTCGTCCGACGAAGTCAGTTTCGTGCTCTTTGTCAAACCCGGAGTCGGCTACGACAAGCTACCTCTCCTTCCTCGGGTCGTTCATGAAGCCGCTCATTGCGATTTCGAAATCCGAAACTTGGTCGCAGACAGTTCTATTCGAGTGCGCTGGCTTGGAGAGGCCTGTTGCGACCTGGTTGCCCTCTGCCTCGCCGGACCCTGTTTTCTCATGTCAACCAGGGCCCTAGTCGAGCTGGTAGGCCCAGAGGCAGCTCGTCTTCCTGATCGGCGACACCCAAGCTTGGCTATGAGAATCTCCATTTTGAAGGCCGTTTCGGACCAAATATGGCCAGGTGGCCGAGTGCACGCATTTGCATTGGCAGAGCTCGGAAGGGTGTCGACCGTCGTTTGTCGTCCCGAGGATCTCGAGGACCAGCGACGACTGGAGCGGCAAGTTCTTGAAGCTCTCCCGCGCTATTCTAGGCTGAGCCGGGATCCTCAGCTCTGGCAGGACATCTACCAAGGTCGGACAAGCGACAGAACACGATCGGCGTTACTGTCCATGAACTATCAAGCGGCGGAGGGGTTCGAGAAACCATGAGTCTCCACTTGCGTGACGAATTCGAACTCTTCGAAGCATCGCACAAGGTGGCCGAGTTCCGGAAGGATCTGTTGAAGGCGGTTTCGAATGGTACTCTCTCGTTCGATCAAGAAGTTGTCAAGGAAATGAGGGACATTGTTGCGAGGTTTTCCTCAAACCTTGACGACGCAGAATTCCTAAAGATGCTGCTTGAGAGGATTGGCAATCGACAACGCGACGAAGGCTTCTGGAAGGATCTTTCGGCCGCGGATGAGGTTCTCGTTTCGGTCCAGATGCGAATGCGGTACCTTCTGGACAGGGAGGAGTCTTTGGCGCCGACGGCGGAATACCGGGATCTGTACGAGAGAATCACAAGCCACCTTCTTAAGGCGGTTGGACCTCGGGAGGTGCGTAACAGACAAGCGAGACACAGAGCCATCTTTGCAACACTTCAGATCAGTCCGGGTCTCTATGTCGCCGAACTCTACAGTCGGCTTGTAGGCAGCGGAACCGTTCGTACCACCTATACGACGCTATGGAGCGACGTCCGTTGGCTTCAGATTCAGGAACAGCTTATTACGGTAGGCGGCCCCCAAGGAAGTCCGCGCTACTGCTTCCCTCATCCAAAGACGATCCAGAATCGGCATGATTTCTACAACCGATTCTACTGTGCTGAAGGGATTGTCGACAAGAATCTTACGGACAGCTTTTCGATGCGCAAGCACTGGTTTGACATTTATAGGGTGAATTCGATGACGAAAGCCCTGATCCTCGTACTGGAACACGGCGCTGTAAAGGGAGAGATGGTTGGTAGTCGTGTGAAGTCTTTCGGCAGACTACACAAGTTCGAGTCGGCGCAGAGAAGCCACGGACTCGATCCGAAGCCCGGCGTCAAGCCGGAGGATGTGCTGAGAGCGATTAACGTGACGCAGGTTCGCAATGGCAAGGAAGTGACTATGTGGCACGAGCGGCCCTACGGCGGTCCGTTGTCGCTCTACTCATCCTGAATGACCGCACCGATGAAATACACCAAGACTGCGTTTGGGTAGAGATATCTGACCCGCGCTTGACCGTCGTCAATCAGTGAGAGTTCAAGGCTTGACGGCTTCTCGTGAAGAATGATCCTTGACGCATAGTCAATAGCCGCCCTGTCGAGAAGGGTTGTTGCCTCCGAGCTCGATGTCACGCTCGCGGGCTCAAATCGATCATCTTTCGAGTTCGGGTGAGCGAAGGATATTCCGTCCTTCCTGAACGAGACCTTGAGCGTCTCAGTCGTCCCCATCGCGTCATGAACCTCCCGAAGCAGTTCAACAGACTGAGGGGTGCAACTGGCAGCCTTACCAAAGTCAAGGTCGGTTTTGGGCGCGAGTAGCGCATCGGGGACGTGCCTCAAGATTCTGGTCAGACTGCCCCAACCCTCAACTGAAACCCGAACCCGGACTCGAGCATTGTCGAACTGCAGTGCTGCGTCAACCGGTGCGTTCTCGTGTCGGCCAATCAACGCGAAATCCAATGCGCTTGAGACATGTGCAGAAAAAAGACAGATGTCTCCCGGCTCCTTGCACTCATAGCTGGAAAAAGCGGACGGTTTTATGTCGAGGTGACCGACCAGATTGCGGTTTTTCGACATTGCCTCGTAGCGGAGTCGGGTGGCGTTCCAATGGAACGAGATTGTCTCGAAGGCCACGGAAGGGAACGCGTTCGACCACAGCCTTAGAATCGCAGGATTGTTCGTCCTTAGTGTTAGCAAGGCGGAGGAACTCGGTTCTGGATGCTAAAAGCGTTGTGGTCCAAAGGCTGGCTAGGAGGTGGAGCATTACAGATCGGTCGAACTTCCTGGACATAAGGGGGCGGACAGGCAGGAGACGATTCACAGCAATCACTACCGATGGCGCACCATCGGGTTCGGTGGTCCGGCGAAACGCTACAGAGCTTCGATAGGAAGAGAGAGAACGGACACCACCTGAGCCACGCGATCCAGTTCAGCTGAACTGTCGCTCGAGCCGTTTGGTTCCGAATCAGGCAAGGACTTTCCCTTGATTTCATGTACCTTTCGCAGCAACAAGTAGAATGCGACACCGGCCAAGTACCGATCTTCGACTGCACGCGAGACATCCGCTTCGAGCTTCCTTCTACGTAGTGCCTTTGCGAGATTGAGGTTGTCCAAGCTCACGTAAATACCCGAATCCTCCGGTTTCGCTTTCTCGATGACAACTTTGCCTACCGACCTCTCGTCCCACCCAAAAGCGGCCCACACCGCAGCGTTGTCGGCTTTCGATACGGGGAAAATTCTCGGTTCCGGAAGCTTCTCCTCCCCGGGTTCCTTCTTTCTCTCGAAGGGCGGTACGATTACTATGCTTCTCTCAACGGCGAGGACTGAACCGTCTGGGAGGTCGAGTTCGAAACGCAGCTCCTCTTGGGTCCCGGTCTTTCCTGAGGGGGGACAATGTGCAAAGTAGGAGATTTTCCCGTTGCGAAGACGGGAGCTACTTCTGCGAATAGTCAAGCCGGTCTTGTGAACTCCGCGGAAGTGTGAGTCCCAATCCGACTCGAAATATGAATCGACGGCGTCGGTTTCTAGCCTTACCAGAGAGTTCCCACCCTTCTCAATCGGGATTGGGTCCTTCACGTTTGTGATTCGGAGATAAGTTGGAATTGGCTTAAGGTCAGGACGATCGAGTTCCTCCTCTCGAATTTCCTCAGGTCCTGCGTATTCTCTTTCCTGCTTCTTTTGCTTCTGACCCTCGAGGGGCTCTTTTCCCCGTGCCAGAATCAGTTCGGCAAGCTCCGGGTTTTGTCCAATGTATCGGCCAACAAGACTTCGGATTTTCGACGTGTCGCGCTCTGATCTCGCGGACAGAATTTTGACCTTCCTATCTCGTTCAAAAGCCAGGACGTTTCGATCTTGGCGCAGGTGTTGAGCCACCTCCTCCATTAGGTCTTCCTTGAACTCACCTTCCTTCAGTCGATCACGCGTACTAGACAGGAGTTCCTTCTTCGACTGATTTGTTAGCCCGTCACAGTCGACCTGAACGATCAGGTAGTCATGCGAATAGGTTAGATTCACCCGGTCGCGCAGGAAGGTCGTTTGTTCGACTCCATGACGTTGTCCGTTCAGAGTCACATAGATCGCGTGATTCCCCGAGACATAACCTTTCTTGATATCGCGCCAATTCTCTAGCTCGTCCGCTGGCGACAGAGCCCAATAGTTGATTGTCACCGAACCTCTTGTCCCGAGCCTTAGTTCGTATGAGTCGGAACTCCAGATCTGCGCCTTGTCTCCCCGCCCTCCACTCCAGAGCCTGTTTGCCAGGCCTGCGAGCGCTCGATTTCGGTTCTCATATTGTACACGAGACTCGTAGAGCCTCATTGGCAGGAGAGGATCGAAGAGTGATTGGCTGAGAAAGCTCCAGGCCGTACTTGCCGGCTGAAGCACGTCGCTGGTACCCTTTGGCAGGTCGTATGACACCAGACGAATCAAGGTGCCATGTTCGAAGGCTATACGGATTTCGCGGGGGTCACAGGTAGGAACCCTCCTGGTTCCAGCTTCAACGCAATATTCCCAACGACCTCGTTTGAAAATGACGTCTGGTGTTGTCATGTCTCGATAGCGGACGATGCTCCAGCCGACCAGGTCGTCCCGGCCGGCTTTCAATAGGCTCGACTCTTTTCTTGATACAATGATCCCGTACGTGCAATGGGCGAACGAAGTCTGTCCACCCTGTCCGAACGCACCCATCAGATACAGCTTCGACACTTTGTAGTCCTCGTTCAACCCTAACAACGTCGCGGGGAAGTCAAGTGGGTGTTGACCGATGCCTTGGTCTTGTATTTCGATGGTTGGGCGCTTCGAACTCTCGCTATCCATGAACTTGACTTTGATGTGTGAAGCGAGTTCGCCGATTCTCCTCTGCTCGCACCACCTTAGCTTGCCGTCCTTCAACTCGTAAATCGCTTCGACCGCCTTCCGCGGGCTAGTGGTTCTCTTGAGCTCAGGTCGGAGTTCGACTTGGAGTTCAATCATAGCATCGATGGCGTTTGTGATTCTCTCGGTAATCCCATCGTAGGGATCCGCGCCCATGGAAATAATCCCATAATTGCCCGCGTTGCCGCCAAGGGGAACCCATTCGATTCTGTTACTGAGACGCTCGATTACCTTCTCCACATCTCCAGCTGTAGTCGCCATCAATAACTCGTTGAGTTCAGAATCACGCATCGGCTACCAGTGCTCCAGTCTCCTTTTGCGCAAGAAACTCCAGCGTGTTTGTGAGGAAGTATTCAACTGATTCCTCGGAGGGATCATTACCGTTCGCGATGAGGATCTGTCGAACAACCTTTCGTTGTTCCGATTTCGCGATTTCTCTCCGCTCGAGAGCCTTCACGAGGGGTTCGTAAATGTTCGCGACAAGACCTTTGGAATTCTGAATCTTCGCGACCACGTTCCATCCACGAGTCCTGACACGGTTCCTTTTGCGTCTGCGCCGGCGTGCTCTCCCAGGCCTTCTTTCCGTCGATGGGTGGACCCTTTCCGTCGCCGGGTGGGCCCCGGATTCATCATCCACGAGGACTGCGAAAACAACATGGTCCTTCTCCAGATAGGGATCTACCCCAGCTAGGTCAACTCCATACTGTGTCTTCAGGAGATCCCGAATCTCCTCGACTGGAATCTTGAACAACCGTTCTTCGCGGACCTTCATGGCGTATCCTCTATACGCTATAATGTTTATAGACTTTACGGCGGTTTGGGTCGCAGAGGCGGCCAGAAAGAGTATTGTATGTCTAATTCATATCCTACGCGATACGAAAACGATATCAGGCGATACTCTGGCAGCTCCAAAACGAGTCCTTGTGACTTTTACGCCAGAGCAATGGCGAATCATCGAGTCGCTGAAAGGGGAAATGGGAAGAGGAGACGCAGCGGCCGTGAGGACGATTGTGATTTCCTGGTTGATTGAGAAAGGGTTCGCCCTTCAGGCGATTAAGAACAGGGCACGTAAGAAGACCGGCCATCAGAGGACTTCATGATTCGAGCGAAGCGATCGGTTGACCCTCGCAACCGGTTGAATGATCTCACCGGCAAGGAGTGGCTACAATTGTCTCGTTCATGGTGGTTCCAGACGGGGCTTGGCAAGAACCATCCTGAGGCCTCAATCGAGGCAATGCATCCCGCTCCATTCTCGTTTCACGACATCCGCAAACTTGTGCAGTTTTTCACAAAGCCAGGCATGACTGTCCTCGATCCATTCTGCGGCGTGGCTTCAACATTGAAGGCCGCTGCGTTGTGCGAGAGGAATGCGATCGGGATCGAACTTTCACCTCGCTGGGTACGCTTGGGGAAACGCCGTCTTGAGGAGGAGTTACCAGAGCATGTTCGATCCAAAGTCCGAATCCGATTCATCCGCGGAGATTGCATAAGAAGGCTTCCGAAACTCGCGAGGAAGAGCGTGGACTTCATTGTAACCAGCCCCCCCTACTGGAACATTCTCAACAAGGATCCCGATCACAAAGTAATCTCCGAGAGATTAGATCGAGGTCTAGAGACTCGCTACTCGAAGAGCCTGTCGGACCTGGGGAATGTCGATGATTATGACACATATTTGATGAAGTTGCGTCGAGCATTCCGGCAATGCCTTGGGGTTCTCAAGCGTGGACGATACATGGTGGTGATTGTCGGCGACTTCCGTCACAAAAGCGTGTTCTACCCATTCCACATCCACGCTGCGGTTGAAGGCGAGAAAGCCGGTTTCCGCCTTCGCGGGGTACTCCTGCTCATCCAAGGCGAAAAGCGGTTGTTTCCCTACGGATACCCCTTTGACTTTGTTCCGAATATCCATCATCAGTACGCACTGATCTTCCAGCGACCAGTTCGCTCGGCACCAAATCCTTCTCGAGTCTTCGGCATGAACGGACTATAGGGTTCCGTTCACTCTTACACTGGGGAGCGTGTCGACTTGGAGCGATTACTCACTGGCGAACGGTGGTGATTTGGCGCAATCGTCTTGGACCCCAATCTGGGGCGCAGCATCCTCAAAAATGATGCGGGTCGCACGAGGGTTATGTGACGAGCCGAACTGCGTTACTGACTATGCGCGAAGCCTCTTTCTGCAAGATTTCGTACTTGGCGGCCGCATTAGGGTCTTCTCCGGCATGTTTGAGAACGCCGACGAGGAACTCGAATTTCTTCAATGCAGCTCCGAGGACCGAGACATCAACTTCCCGGCCTCCGCGATCTGGATCCAGTAGCGCAATGATGTCACTTCGGTCCTTGATGACTTTTGTTTTCTCCCACGCTGGATTTCGACTCTGGTTATTCTCAAGGCGGTACGATCGGTCGTAGGCAGCTTTCAGCTTGAACAGAACGAGCAACGCACGTGAAGGGACCAGCACGGGTATCCTACCGAGAGTGCGTTCTATGGTCTGTCCCTCCAAAATCGAGAAGTTCAGTCTGTGTTTTCGACCCATGAAATAGTCATCTGCCTCTCGACGGGCAAACTCGACCACGATTTCGTCGGGAGGGGTCCCCTTCCTCATCGTAAGCCATCGTCGTGACTCGGTTCTGTCTTCGGTGTATCCATGGTTTTTGGCAAGCCAGTAACCAAGCCGTTTTCGAGTCTCAGAATTAGTCACGATGTCGATGTCGACGCTACCGTAATAGTCGTTGTACAGGTATACCGCCCAGCCGCCGATGAGAACGGCAGGCTGCAGGCCAGGTCCGCCGCTCTTATTGTATTCAGCGACTTTTGCGAGTATTATCTCGAGTTCTCGAAAGCTGAGTTCGACGAGAGTGTCACGGATGGGCATAGGGCTTCACCATCTCGAGCGCAAGATCACGTGAGCTGAACCCCAGCCCTGCGATATCCAATAGAGTCAGTTCCCAACTGGCCATCAGGATACCTTGGATGGATTCCAGCCCCTCCAACGGCCGGTCTGGTTTGAAAACGTTAGCCGTGACTTTGCCTGCGCCCGAGCCTACCAGTCCCAGATCATCTTCAGCGAGATAGAGATCGATCGACTTGAACTGCCGAGAATATCCTGTGCGAAGGGTTGCAGAGGTTCGCGCTGTGAATGCAAAATGAGCCCCAGCCCGCTTGAGGATTCGCGTTAGTTGTCGCGCTCCTTCGAACGCATTGTCGTATTCTGACGCAAAGACGCCGACTCTGAGGCTTTCGAAAGGCCTCTCCCAGGCAACACCATTGAGAAGCTTCTCCACGTCAAGGAATCGCACCATTGAGCCTTGCCGACCTGCAATGCCTTCTCTGACTAGCCTCTGGACCGTCGCATGCGCCCAGGCATACGACACCTTGGACTTCAGAGCGAGTTGGCGTATGCTCGTGGTTCGAAGCTCGAGAAGTCGGCAGACTACCCGCCAGGCCTTCGGACCAGTCAACCGTGAAGCCTCACGTGACCCGGGACCCTGTGAAGGCTGGATCTCCCTGGACAGGAGCTGTGGCGGGGGCTCAAGTGCATCAGCTCCGATCCTGCGCAGAAGGCCGTCGACACTCGGGGGCACCTCCCGTGACACAAGGATTGGCCGGATCTTCAGATTTGGATAACGAGCCTCGTACAAATCGCGATACAAGGCGAGTTGGGCAACATCGCTCTGTGTAGCGCGCCTGGCTTTCACTTCGATTACGTAGAGAGTCCGACCGTCTCTTGCGGTAAAATCTGGTCGAATTGAGTCGACTGCAGGCTCGCGTTTGAGTGATTTCTCAGGGAGATGGAGTCGATCGATGATATAGAACTCGAGCGGTTCTGGGGCCGGCATGCTATATCGTACTGCAACGATACTATATAAGTATATCACTGATATATGTCACTGATAATCTCGCGCGCCATCGCCATAATACGATATGGCTGAAATCTCAGCATTCGATAGCAACACTATGACGCGATTGTCTTCCCCGCAGGTTCCTCCATTTCAGTTGTTCGCATGAAGAGCATCGCGCGAATTCAGAGCTCCGAGGAAAGGACTGTTTCTGCTCCATTTACGAACCTCTCGATGAAGTCAGCACAGGACTCTGCATCCGCCCTGGCGATATCTCGTCGTCTTCCACCACCCCTTCGCCTGCCTATGCGGTCGTGTTCGTGGGCGATCTGGTTTCGTCTTTCGGCCCATCTGGACAAGCGGGATCTGATGGTGTCCTCCTCGAGGTCTATTTCCTCTCCAACTTTCGAGAAGAAATCCTCAACGCCGAGAAGCTTGACTGCGTCGAGGACCTTGTCAGGTTTCATGTAGGACAGCGTATACAGCCGATCCTTCAGGACAGCTTTGATTTTCTCGTGTGGCCTGTTGTAGTATCGCAGCATCCTCTCCACCTCGAGGACCGGCATGGCCATGTTGCCTAGAGGCCCCGGCATTTTCTCGATGTCCGCATTCAAAATCGGAACGATGGCGTCCTCAATCTTCTGGTGGAAATAGGCATCAAGAGCGCTCAACGAGAAGACAACAGCAGACCGGAGAAGCTCCTTCCTGTCCTCGGTAAGAAGGCCGGCGGTGCGAGCCGTTTTGTCATAGATTGCAATCAAGTTGCGTGCCGACTTGATGTTCTCCCCGAAATCCTCGAAAGCGGTCAAGC
The DNA here is from genome assembly GCA_036395115.1 of Thermoplasmata archaeon. NCBI lineage: Archaea > Methanobacteriati > Thermoplasmatota > Thermoplasmata > Thermoplasmata archaeon. Next base: position 57,530 of record DASWDU010000044.1, read on the forward strand.
TTGCTTGCCAGCCACGAACCCCTTCGGTAGGGCCATAATTCTTTCGGCCTATGCCTCTAGAGTGGCGGCATGATGCGATTGTCTCGCCTTCCAAGTTCTAGATCGCCTGCTGGCCTTCTCGGGGGAAAAGGTCTAAGCTACCGACGAAGAGTCACGAATGAATGCGGGATCCCAGGGACGAGTTGCGGACCCTAGTCGATCGGGGCAAATTCCTGATTCAGGAGGCGGAGGGTGTCAAACAGGCTAGTAGGTCTTTGGATCCGAACGTCCAATTGGGAGTTGGAGTGTTCGATCTCGCGGTTGGGCTAAGAGGACGAAAGAGGCTAGCCGCGGCTCTGGGAAAGACGTGGCTTCGAGGAAACCTCGTTCAGCGCTACTCGTCTCTGACAAAGAACTTCGATCAATGGTACACCGAGACGGTTGCCACGCTGCGGAGAATCTCGGTCGCTAGGAAGAACCTGGCTCACGGCGGCAACAGCTCCGCTCTCGTGAAACGCCTCGCCACGGCCAAGACCTACCGGAGGCTCGACACCCAGATTGCGAAGGCCGTCGGAACCTTGGAGGCCATCGCATCGGAAGACTTGGTCTACAATGACGAGATCGACGAACTCCGTTTCCAACGGAAGAAGGAGGCATTCGAGGAGCTTCGTAGGGGCAGAGAGGAGCAACTCCTGGACCTGAGGAAAGTAGCCCCGGAACTCGGTTCTGTCAAACTCGAAAACCGTCAAGAACTTCGGACTCAGCTGGCCGGTCATCCCGAGGTCGCTCGGATGATTGAGGGAGCGTTGGACACCCTTTCGACGACCGGAGCCGACGCGAACAGGCAAGCCCTTGCCTCTTGCCGTTCAGCGATCGAACTTCTCCTAATCGAGATGACCGGAGAAACTGAGTGGCGGACAGGGCTTAATGAGCTCGCCGCGGGGACCCGCAAGAAGTTGGTGGCCGGCACGTATGCCTTTCTTTCCGGGTATGGGTCGCACCCCGGAGGCGTTACAACGAAGCGGGATGCAGAGTATGGGATACGAATGACTATCGCGTCGTGCTTGTGGCTCCTGGGTCGCACTTAGGAATTCCGGTTGGCATTGTCTCGAAAATTGTAGCGAGAGCCCATCAGGGTACGAAGTGCGTTCCCTCGATGCAAGGTTCCATAAGTAGTCGTCCGTCGTATGCTCAGGACTGTGGGTGTAAGAAAGAGCAAAAATTGGCTCGATTTGCTCCATGAGGACCCCAAGCTTGCCGACGACAGAGGTCGCTTTGAAGCTGCGTCCGACCTAGTCGAAGGTGTCTTCGGCGCTGAATGGTTGTCAAGCGAACTTTCGAAGCCCCCGCGGCGCAGGCACGAGCTAGCGAACTGGTGGAAGGTTGGTGGAATCGTGAGTGCGTGGAGTATTCGAGGGCTCGCTGAGGATATCGGGGCTGTGCAAAATGCCAGACAATTTGACCAGATTTTGGCAAGACTTCGTAGCCCAATCGAGTTCGGATCGGCACGTTACGAGGTGCACTGCGCGGCCCTCGTGGCGCGGGCAGGCGAGGTCAACCTCGAATTCGCCCCTGATGTTCCGCCCGGCAAAGCCGATTTCGCATTCGACGCAGGGGGGCAGCGAATCTTCAATGAATGTAAGAAACTGGGAATCTCGAACGCGGAGAAGGCCTTTCTCAACTTGTTTGTCCGTTTGCGAGATCGAATCTACCGAATGGTCTCCGATTCCGACTCCGGGTTCCTCGAAGTCCGCATTCGTTCCCGGCTTCTGCCACGTGAAACACCAATCCTTCCAACGATCAATACAGTGGAGCGCCTCATCAAGGGCTATGACGGACGATTCGCAAGAGTCGTTTCGGGGCCCGTAGATGCTAGCATTTTCCCCTTGAGGGCCCGGATACGACCACAGGATTCGGAACCTGATGTCGGGCCAGGTGGATCCATCTTCTCTGCACCGCCGCCACGGATTGCTTTTCGTCCCAGGCTCCGGGGAGTTGAATTGTGGACCAAATTTGACCTTACCGCGGGCGTCTACGTTGAGTCGCCGTGGGTCCTATATGTGGAGTGCGCGAGAGACCCGCGAGAGACCACACGTATTGAGAGCATCCTGAAAAGGGTTGCGAAACAACTCCCCCGGGACACGCCGAACCTCCTCTGGCTAGGTACCACACAGTACCAAGATCACGAGTCAATCGCCAACGAATTGAGGAAACGATTCGGACGAGGCCTTAACAGGCGTCTTAGCGGTGTGATGCTCACACTTCCCACAGTGTACCGCAGTGCTGACATTCTCTCCTGGCTCGATTGGCTCCAGTTTGTCGAGCACCCTAACCCATGGATCAGACTTCCCGAGGTACCCTTTTCAGCTATGGGTCTCGTTACACAGATGAAGTCCCAGGGTGACAGGGTTCCATTCCCTGCCAATCGGTACTCCCTCCGCTTCCTGTACTGGAAACGAGTCGCCGCATACTGAATCGTTGCGAAACTGCTCGCGGTGATTAGAATCGCGATTTTCATTTAGGCAGTCGTGTAGCATGGCACTATGTATGAACTGCCTCTTCCAGAGACGGCATCAGCCACTAATTCCAGAGTACGATTCGCGCGAGACCTCGCGCACGATGTGCTGGAAGAGCTGGTGACCCAGGCGAGTCGCGTCGTCCAATCGATCCGGGGAGACGACCTTCGCCGTGACGACGAGCTGTCCCGGTCGGATGAACGTCTCGAGTCGGATCGCATCGTCCTCGAGCGCCCACGCGAGGCGCATCCCTTCCGCGAACTCGGAAAGCCCGTACCAGCGGAGCGGCCCGATCCAGGCCCCGCGGAGCGCCTGGACGAGGGTCCTCAGATCGAGGTTCGCGGGCAGGTAGGTCTGGAGGATCGTGATGCCCGGCTCTTCGGGCCGAAGGCTTCCCGGACTCAGGACCTGCATCGCCCTGGACGTCACCCGGTAACCGAGCTCCGTGTGCTCGACGAGGTCGTCGTCCGCGAGCCGGTGGAGGGCGCGGGACAGTTGTTCCGGATGGATGCCCAGACGGCGGCGCAGCCCTTGGAATGCCACCTGCGACGACGGATCCTGGGAGAGGAACTCGAGGACCTCCCGGTCGTGTTCTCGGAGGTCCAACGGGAGAGGTCCGATGCGAGGTTCGCCGTTCTCCGGCACCATCGTCCCGCGCTCAGGACGTCCGCGGCGGATAAATCTGCGGCCGCGAGAATCGAAAGGGAGAAGAGGGACGGTCGCGGCCTGGAGGTCGACTAGCTTCCGGCTGTCAGCGTCCCGTTTCGGACCACGGGTCGACCCTCGATCGTGACCGTCGCTCCCGTGAGGCTCGCACCGAAGTAGAAGTCCGTCTTGTTCTTCCCGCCCGGGACTTCGTCGTTCGCGCCGACGGCGACGTAGACGTTCCCCGCAACGATCGCATCCTGGAGGAATCCGGACCGTGCCTTCGGATTCAGCCCGATATCGATGTACCCGAGGAGGTCCTTCGGTCCTTTCGCCTCGTCCCAATCCGACCGGATGAAATCTTCGTTCTCGGACGCGGAGAACTTCGTCAGCCGGCCGCCGTCGAACGCGATCCGCACGTCTCGGATCCACTGGCCGAGCCACGCGATCGGCCGGTCGAACACGATCGTCCCCTCGCCCGACTTCTCGTCCGGCACGACGAACGCCTCGCCCGCCGGGAGGTTTGCCATGTTCTCGCCCTCATCGAGGTCCTCTTTCGTGATGATCCCGTCCTCGATCCCCGCCGGGCGGCCGACGAGGTCGCACGAGAACCGGGTCCCATTCGGATGGGTGATTTCGAGACGGCCCCGGCCCGCGAGGGCGCGTTTGACCTTCCGCCCCTCCCGGACGATTTCCCGCCCGTCCACGGAACTCGCCTCGAGCACCATCGACCGCCACGCGGGCAGGTCGAACCCGTACGCCCGCGCACGCGCCTCCGTGACGTAGCCGAGTCCGATCCGCGCGCCCCGAAGCCGGTTCCGCTTCGCGCGACGATACCACTCGTCGTTGTACGCCGTCGCGGCGCTGTACTTCTTGCCGGCCTCGCGGACCTTCGTGATGTCGGCGGGGCCCGGGATGAAGGCGTAGCCGTCCGCCTCCCCCACGGCCTTCCACTCGTGGCTCCCCACCTGTCCGAGTTTCGATTCCGGGAGCGTCTTGATGGACCGCCAATACGCGTCCTCATCCTCGAAGAGGAGCATCGGGCGGGCGCCGGCCGCACGCACCTGGTAGACGATCTCCGCCGCGATCGGGAGACCGTGGTTCCACGTCTCCACGATCACGTTCTCGTTCGGCTTGATCTGCAACGTCCGCCGGATGACGTTCTTCGCGAGGGCTTCGTACTCGGACATGGATGGCTCTCCTGGGCCGGTCGAAGTCCCACCGCGAATAAATACATGCGCCCATCGGCGGGGGAAGGACCTTACCGTTCCCGGCCATTCGCCACCGACCGCAATGGATGGGTCCTTTTCGCCGGCGGAGCGGCGCACCCTCCGTCTCGTCGCGGACGCCCTCGTGCCCTCGTTGGACGTCCCCCCGGATCCCGACGGCTTCTACCGGCGGAGCGCGAGCGACCTTGGCGTCGACAGCGACGTCGCTCAGATTATCGAGTCGTACGTCACCCCGGACCAGCGCCACGACTTCCGCCGGTTCCTCCGGACGCTCGAGAATCCCGCCCTTAACGCCCTCTTGACCGGCACTCCCAGGAGCTTCTCCTCGATGTCCCCGGAGGACCGCGAGCGGTACCTGCTCGGCTGGGCGCGGAGCCGACTCCCGGTAAAACGGCGGGGCTTCCACGCGGTGAAGCGCCTCGTCCTCTTCCTGACGTACGGCAAGGCCCTCGCCGACGGCGGGAATCCGAACTGGCCCTCGGTCGGATATGCCGCGCCGGATTCAGGGGGACGCTCGCACCCGGCCCAGCCGAGGGACGCCCGGATCGAACCGCTGCGGCCCACGGCCGAGCTCTCGCTCGACGCCGACGTCTGCGTCGTCGGGAGCGGCGCCGGCGGATCCGTGATCGCGGCAAAGCTCGCGGCCGCCGGCCATCGCGTCGTGGTTCTCGAGGCGGGGGCCTATCGCACGGCGGACGACTTCTCGCAGCGGGAGGCGGACACGTTCGATACGATGCTCCAGGGCCATGGCGTGCTGACGACGCGCGACCTAGCGTTCGGCGTCCTCGCGGGGCAGACGGCGGGCGTGAGCGCGACGGTCAACTGGATGACGTGCCTGCGGCCGCCGATGTGGGCCCGGCAGGAGTGGGAACGGGATCACGGCATGGCGGGCGTGGCCTCGGCCGCGTTCGACGCGCTCCTCGACGAGGTGTGGGAGCGGCTGCACGTGAACACGGAGGAGAGCATCGTGAATCCGTCGAACGACGCGTTGCGCCGCGGTTGCGAGGCGCTCGGCTACCGCCTCGGCGCGGACTACGACGTGATCCCTCGGAACGCGCGCGGCTGCGACAACCGGTGCGACTACTGTTTCTTCGGATGCATCTACAACGCGAAGCAGTCGCCGATCCTGACGTATCTCCCGGACGCCCATCGAGCGGGCGCGCGATTCCTCTTCGACACGAGGGCGGACACGATCGTGGTCCGTGACGGAGCGGCACGCGGCGTCGAGGCCACGTACCGAGGCGGCGGACGCGACGTGCCGGTCCACGTCCGGGCGGGAACCGTCGTGGCGGCCGGCAGCGCGGTGCAGACGCCCGCGCTCCTGTTGAGATCCGGCATCCGCTTTCCCGGCGTCGGCCGGGGACTGCGGCAGGATCCGACGACGGCCGTCTTCGCGGAATTCCCGCATCTGATCCGGATGTGGGCCGGTCCGATGCAGACGATCGTCGTCCATCGGTTCCAGGCCGCGGACGAGGGCCACCACGGTCCCTGGCTCGAGAGCGCACCGGCCCACCCGGGCCTCTCGGCGCTCGCGATGCCGTGGTCCGGCGGGCGCGCCCACAAGGAGGCGATGGCCCGCCTCGCCCACGCCGGCTCGACGATCGTCCTTGTGCGGGACGTCGCGGAGGGCCGCGTGCGGATCGACGCGCGCGGCGAGCCGATCCTCGAATACCGTCTCACGTCGCGGGACCGCCGCAACCTCGTCCGCGGATTGCAGGAGGCCGCCCGGATCCAACGCGCGGCGGGCGCGGTGCGGATCTCGTCGCTCCACCTCCGCGAGTGCACGGTCGGGGACGGACGCGCGCCGATCCGGGAGGCGGATCTCGACGCCTTCATCAACCGCATCGCCCGCCTCGGAGTCCGCGAGAACGGACTCGCCCTCTTCTCCGCTCACCCGATGGGCTCCGCGCGCGCGGGCTTGGATCCGAAAACCTCCGCCGCACGACCGACGGGCGAGTGCCACGAGGTCCGGGACCTCTGGATCGGCGACGGCAGCCTCCTGCCGACCGCGCCGGGCGTGAATCCGATAATCTCGATCATGGCTCTCGCCGCCCGCACTGCGGGGTTCATCCATGGTCGGCAGTCCCGGGCCGCCTAGGAGCGTTTCATCTCCGCCACATCGGCGGACGGGATGAGTTCCTCTTCCAAGCTATCCACTTGGAGCGTCGCGTGCGTGATTCCGAATCGCTCCCGGAGCCGAGCTTGGACCGCGTCGACAATGCGGGCCGCCTCGTGGACCGTCGTGTCGCCCGGTACGGACAGGTGGCCGGTGAGGAGGTACAGCCCCGACGTGGCCGTCCAGACGTGGAGGTCGTGGACGCCGCGCACCCCAGGCACCGTGCGGATCGCGTCGGCGACATCTCGCGACTCGAAGGCCGTGGGAGACGCCTCCAGCATGATGCGCACGGAATCCCGGAGGAGCCGCCCCGCGCTCAGGACGATCAGGACGACGATGAACAGGGCAACGACGACGTCGAGGACGGTTCCGCCGGTCACCGCGATGAGGACAGCGCCCGCCACGACCCCGGCGGAGCCGAGCGCGTCGCCGTAGGCGTGGAGGAACGCGCCGCGGATGTTGATGTTCCGACGAGCCCACGAGCGTAACAGCGAAACCATCGTGAGGTTCGCGGCGAGGCCGATGGCGCCCACCGCGAGCATCGTCCCTCCGGCAACCGCTTGGGGTCGGAGGAGTCGCTCGTACGCTTGGAGGACGAGGAACGAGCCGATCCCCGCGAGCAGGACCGCGTTCACGAGGGCCGCGAGCACCTCGATGCGGTGGTAGCCGAACGACATTTGCGGCGTGTGCGGGCGCTCGGCCAGGCGCAGCGCCGCGAGGCTCAGCGCGAGAGCCACGGCGTCCGTGCCGACGTGGCCGGCGTCACTCAGGAGCGCGAGGGAGCCGCTCCACCAGCTGCCGAACGCCTCGAGGACGGCCGCCCCCGCGGCGATCCCAAGGGCCGCGACGAGCCGGCGCCCGAGTCCCAAGCGCGGGCCGTGGGCCTCCATCCCGATCCCGTCGGGACCGGCGGCGAGAGACATGAACCTTGGCCGGCTCATTCCTCGGTGATATAGAACTCGTTCCCATCCGGGTCCTTGAACATCGCGTACGTGCCCCAGTCCTCCTTCGTCGTCGGCGTCGTGAACTCGACGCCGAGCTTGCGGAGGGACTCCTCTTCCTTCTTCACGTTCTTCGAGACGAAGGAGATCCCGGAGTTCCCCGGTTCCAGCGGATACAACCCCTCGCACAGGTGGAACGCGAGGTTCTCGTTCTTCGGTGCGACGGTGATCCAGTGGCCTTGGTGGTCCCGGATCTCGAAGCCGAGCTTCTCCGCGTACCACTTCGCCGATTTCTTCGCGTCGGATACGACGAGGGCGATGGTCGTGAGGCGCATCATGGGCCACCGGATTCGGTCGGCCCCCATAAAGTACGCGGGCTCGCGGGGGGCGGAAAACTCATCGTCTCGCGCCCGAATGGGTTTGGTCCGATGACTCCCTCCCCGCGATTTGAGCGCGCGAAGAAGCTGACCGCCGAGCTACGGCGGCGCGAGGGACGCAACTTGTTGGCCGTCGGCTTGTACGGATCCGTGGCTCGCGGGGAGGACCGGGCGCACTCCGACATCGACCTCGTTCTCCTTGTCCGGTCAAAAAGGACCCGGTTGCGGATGAGCGTGCGAAACGGCGTTCTCGTATCCCTCCTGCAGTTGACGGAGGACGAAGCGGCCGATGAGGTTCGAGGCTACGCCTGGAACCTCCCGGGGTCCTGAGCGGCTGGCGGTCCGTGCAGCCGTTGCACGATCCCGCCAAGTTGCTTCGACGCCTCCGGGACCGCGCACGGCGGCCGAGTGCATTCCAATTCCGCGAGGCGGCGCGCCGCGGCTTCCTCGGTACCTATGAGGACTACGGAAAACTGCGCAACGCCCTCGAGGCGGGAGACGCCGAGGAGGCCCGAGAGACGGCGATCTGGTTTACGGCAGGGGCCGCGATGATTCTCCTCTGCTGGACAGGCATGTTGTCTCAACGGGACGTCGAGTCTTCGCGGAACTCCCGAATCAGAGTGCCTGCGGAAAGGCAATTCGCGATCTCCGGTACCGAGAGCTATCAATGGACGAGACGACGCGCCTCGCACGGTTCGTTTGGACGTCGCTGCTCAAACGTGCGCGCGCGCAACACATGGCGCTGGTCGAGATGCCATAGCGGAATGAAACGGGCAGTCCTGCAGAAGCCTTTAGCCTCTCCGGTCCATTCCCGGGTCGGAGAGAGGGTCCGACATCGGCCTCGTCGCGGTCGCCGCAATGCAACTGGGCCTGGAGTCGGCCGGCGCCTTCGGGTATCTCTTCGCCGTCTTCCTCTATTCGATCGCCGCGACCGTCATCTTGCCGATCCCGGTCGAGCTGCTCCTGCCCTTGTACCCGGGGATCGATACCGCGGTCAAGGCGGTCGCGCTCGGCCTCGGGAAGGCGGTCGGCGCGATCGTCGTCTTCTTCGTCGGGTACAAGGTGAACCCGTACATCGAGCGGTGGATGGGGCGCCACGCCCTCGCGGGACGGGTCCTGAAGTTTATGGAAGCCTTCGTCCGACGGACCGGCTGGATCGGCCTGACGATCCTCCTCGCGATCCCCTTCATGTCGGACACGGCCGTGAATTACTTCTACTCGCTGCTGAACGCGGAAGGCCACGCGGTCGGCCGGGTCCCGTTCGTCCTCGCGAACCTGATCGGGGGGATCGTGCGGGCGTACCTGTTCCTCTGGCTCTTCCAACGATGAGGAGAGGTCGCTCACTTCGGCGCGATGCCGCGCTTCGAGGCGCGCGCGAACGCCTCGAGGAAGCCTTGCGTGAGGTCGCTCGCGGTGATGATGCCCTCCACGTTGTCGAGGCGCGTCACGACGACCCAGCGGGTCTTCTTCTCGAGCATGACGCGGGCGGCGGCCCGGAGCGTCGTGAGAGGGCTCACGGTCGTCACGGGGGACCTCATGATCTCGCTAACGAGGACCTTCGAGGGGTTCTTGCCTTTCGCAGTGACCTCCCACAGGATTTCGCGGTCCGTGACGAGGCCGATCGGCCGGCCGTGCTTGACGACGACGAGCCCGCCGATCTTCTTCGCCGCCATGCGCTTCGCGGCATCGAGGATCGTGCGCTCCGGGTCGATCACGATCACATCGCGCGTCATGACGTCCCGGACGAAGACCATCGCTCGCCGCCGGGAGGATGTCCCGTCCGCGCATGAACGCTTTGGGCCGTCGGACCGTCGACTACGCCGTCGTCGATTGGGATTCCGGCGCGTCCGCGCCGGTCGCCGTTTCCTTCCACGGAGAGCGCTGTCCCAACGAATTCAAGCGTTGGCGGTTCCGACACGCTGGGAATCGGGTGCACCCGAGGAACGACCATCCGTTCCGGGCCCGACGGCGGACGAGCCGGCCTTCCCCGCAGGCGTCGCAGGCCCCGTAATCGCTCTCCAGGAAGGTCGCGTCGCGCACCCAACGGCCCAGGGAGGCCCGGTGGGCTCGGAGTTCCGCGAGGACGGCGTGCAGGTCCTCGCGTGATTTCCTGACGACGTCCGCGAGAGTCGCGCGGCCCTCCGCGATCGCGGTCATGCGGTCCTCGAGATCGCGCGTCATCTCCGGTGCCGTGACGTCGGGACCGTAGATCGCGAGGGCGTCGACGAGGGCCCGTCCCGCCGCGGTCATCCGGATCGAACGGCCGCTGACATACTGCCGGCGGTACAGGAGATCGAGAATCTCGTGCCGCGTCGACTTCGTGCCCAGCCCGAGGCGCTGCATCGTGAGGAGGAGGGTCCCGGAGGTGTGCAATGGCGGCGGCTTCGTCCGGTCCTCGACGATCCGCAGCTCGCAGACCGGCAGGCCTTCGCCCTCGCGGACGGCCGGCAGGTCCCCCGGCGGATGTTCGTCCGGGACGATCTCGCGCCAACCCGGCTCGACGATCCTGCGACCGGTGGCGAGGAACTCCGTGTCCCCCAGTCGAAGGTGGACTTCCGTGATCGTGGAGACGCTCGGGGGCGAGAACGTCGCGAGGAATCGCCGGGTGATGAGGTCGAACACCTCGGATCGGAGTCCGGTGCGACGCTTCGCCGGCTGCGCGGCCGTCGGATGGATCGGCGGGTGGTCGGTCGTGCGGACTGGGCCGCGCGTTGCCTCGAGATGCGGACCTGCCAGGAGGCGGTCCACGAAGCCGCGGTACGGAGACTCGCGCAGGCGCTTGAGGATCTCGCGGACGGGGAGGGAGGGCGGGTAGACGGTGTTGTCCGTCCGGGGATAGCTGATCTCCCCGCGGACATAGAGTTCCTGCGCCGCGACCATCGCCCGCGAGGGACCGATCCCGACGCGGGAGGCCTCCGCCAGGAACGAGGTCGTGTTGAACGGCGCCGGGGGTGGCTCCCGATGATCGCGCCGCTCGATTCGGCCGACGACCGCGGCGTCGCCGAGGCTCGCGAGCGCCACGAGCGCCCGTGCGCCGCCTTCGTCCCAGAAGGGCCCGCTCACGGCCGACGCCTCGAACGGCGGCTCTCCCGTGACCAGGAGGACGTTCCAGAACGGGCGGGGGACGAAAGCCTCCCGGTCCCGCTCCCGGTCTCCGACGAGCCGCAAGGTCGGCGTCTGCACGCGTCCCGCCGACAACACCTGCCGTCCGGAGCCGCACTCGAGGGTGAGGAAGCGCGTCAGGACCGCGCCCCACGCGAGGTCGATTCGTTGCCGGGCGGCCGCCGCTTCGGCGAGCGCCCAATCCGGTTCGGCCAGGTCCTGGAAGGCGAGGCGCACCTCGCCGGCGGTCATCGCGCTGAATCGGGCGCGGCGGGCGGTCAGGCCCGGCCGGATCGCCCTGAGGGTCTCGAGCGCCTCGATCCCGATCAACTCGCCTTCCCGGTCGTAGTCCGTCGCGATGACGACCTCGTCGGTCGTCTCGGCGAGGCGGCGGAGCGCATCGTGGAGAGCCGCAGGGGCCTCCCGCCGGACCGGCTCCGTGTCGATGAGCGATTCCGGATCGACGGCTCGCCAGTCCCGGTCCGCGTCCGGATAATCGATCTCGACGACGTGGCCGCGGAGTGGGAACACGATCACGTCGGCATCGGCCGAGGAGAACGTGAAGTGGATGAAGCCGTCTGCCCGGACGGTCTCCGCCCTCCCTCCTGACAGGATGCGGGCCAATCGGCGGGCGGCGCTGTATTTCTCGGCGAGGATGAGCCGCCGCAACTCGGGGCGCATTCGTCTCGCGATTACTTAAATATGTTGATGTCGGACATTGACTTTTCACGCGCGCGCGTGTGGAGGCCTGTTTTGGCGGCGTCGATCCGGCACGGACGAAGTCCGTCGATGGCCCTCAAACATCGACCCAGACGAAGCCGTCCTCGACCTTTGTCGGGAACGTCTTCGTGTTTCGGACCCAGTCCGTGTCCGGGTTCGCTTCCCCGGTCCGGATGTTGTATCGGCCCTCGTGCCATGGGCAGACGAGTTCTTCGCCGTCGAGCGTGCCTTCTCCGAGCGGCCCGCCCATGTGCGTGCACACCCCATCCAAGGCGAAGAAGCTCCCGCCGCGATGGACGATCGCGATTGCGCGACCGCCGACGACGGCTCGGGCGACGCCGCCTTCGGGGACGTCGGCCGCCTTCACCGCTTTCGCGAACGGCATCAACGCGGCTAGACCGCTAGGCAGCATAAATCTTCTACCGACTCATCGCCGGCGGATCAGAATTCGAAGGGATGGAGCGGCGTTTCGGCCCGCAGCCGTGGGAGCGGATGGCGGCGCAACGCCAGCTGCAGGCGTTCGTCGACGAGGGCCGCGAGGCGGTCGTCTTCGAACGGCACGAAGGATCGGACTCCGAGCTCGCTCACGATCGCGTCGGCTTCCCTCGGATAGCGGCTGACGAGGTTCGAGAGCGCGATCGAGTCCGCCATGCCGACGGCCCGACTCGAGAGGAGGCGCTCGAGCGCCAGGAGGTCTCGGGCGTACGATACCTCGGGCTCGTAGCGGCGCTGCTCGAGGGTGCGGCGCACGAAATCGGTGCGGGGGAAGGGACGGTCGTCCATGGGGTCCCACGGATGAGGCGGGGCGACGAGGTGCCAGCTCTAAAGCCTTTGCCGTAGATTATCACGTCGTTTGTCGAAAATCCCGGCAGGTGTCGATTTTAGGGGTCGGAGCAGTCCCGCGTGTACCCGCACCGGCGGCAGATGACCTTGCAGTGCCGCTCGAACGTCGGCCCGCCGCAGACGTCGCACGGGTCGGCGGCCGGGGCCTCGCCCATCTCCCGCATCGCGGAAGGGTTCGGGGCCGCGGGCATCTCGGGCGTCCACCGCCGCGTCAGTGCCTCGGGAGGGCGTGCCGGATCCGGGTCCACAGCTTCCGCCGTGCAGATCGGAAGCGCCTCTTGACCAACGCGCGGCCCAACGCAAGGGCGACCTTCGTGCGGGTCGTCACGACCTTCTTGCGTACGCGCGACAGCATGTTGCTTTTCGCCACGGGTACCACCTAGTTCCGGATGGGAATAAGGCTTTTGTGCTCCGGGTAGCGCGGGTCCGTCAAACTATAAGCCGCGTCGCTCCTTGCGGCCCGCGATGGCGGCGAAGCGGGGAGGCCGCCGGAAACCCTCCCGTGGACCCGGGATCCTCGAGCGCCTGTCGAAGGGCGTCGTCCTCGGCGACGGCGGATACCTCCTCGAGCTCGAGAAGCGCGGCTACGTCCAACCGGGCCCCTTCACGCCGGAGGTCGTCCTCGAGCATCCCTCCGCGGTCACGGAGTTGCACCGGGAGTTCCTCGACGCGGGCGCGGAGGTCCTCCAGTCCCTTGCGTTCTACGCGAGCAAGGAGAAACTCGCGACAACGGGTTACGCGGATCGCGTGGGCGACATCAATCGCGCCGCCGTGCGACTCGCCCGCGAGGCCGCGGGAGACGAGGCGCTCGTCGCTGCGAACCTCAGCCTCACGTGGATGTACGATCCGAAGGACGCGTCGTCGGCCGAGAAGGTGCGGCGCCTCTTCGACGAGCAACTCGAGGCTCAGCTCAAAGAAGCTCCCGATTTCGTCGTCGCGGAGACGTTCTCGTGGCTCGGAGAGGCGTTGGTCGCCGCGGAGCGCATCGAGAAGACGGGCCTGCCGTCGATGGTGACGATGTCGTTCGACAAGAATCCCATGTCGTACGATGGGCACACCCCCGCCGAGTGCGCCCGCGCGCTCCGGGACGCCGGCGCGGACGTCGTCGGGGTGAACTGCCTGCGGAATCCGATGCTCATGCTCCCGATCGCCCGGGAGATGCGGGACGCCGTCACGCGCTTCGTGGCGACCCAGCCGACGGCGTACCGCACGCCTCCGGGGATCCCGGACTTCACCGCGACGAAGGAGTTCCCGTACGAGACGGAGACGCTCGTCCTGTCGAGGCGGGCGATGGGGGCCTACGCCGCCGAGGCGAAGGGGATGGGGATCAACTACATCGGCTCGTGCTGCGGCTCCGTGCCGATCCACGTGCGGGAGATGGCCCGGGCCCTCGGGAAGACGGCGCCGGACCGGGCGTGGCGGGTGGACTACGGGAAACCGATGTCCGCCTACGAGTTCACCAAGCACGACGCGGCCTGATCGGAGCGAGACCGGGCGAGGTCCCGCAGAGGGATCTCAGGCATACCTCTACTTAGAGGTATGAAACGGGCCGGATCGTCGACCGATGACTGCGGCTCGGATCACCGCGTCAGCGGAACGGGTGTCCGCAGAAGAAGCAGAAGAGGTTCTCCGCGTTCACAATCGTCCCGCAGTTCGGGCAGCGCTTCTTCGTCGAGGCCGTGAACGCCGGCGGCGCGGGCGCGACCGGCGGGCTCGCCGGCCGCACGAACTCGACCGGCGGTGGCGGGCTCACCGCGCGAGGTTGAACGGGAGGGCCCGGGGGCGGCGCAGGCGGCGGCTGGGTCGGACGAGCGGCCTGGATGTAGTACCCGGGCGGATACATCGTGCGGGGCGGGTACCCCGCGCGGCGCGCCCGAGCGGCGCGTCGCTGCGGGATGAACGCGACGACCGCCGCCAGCGCGAGGATGAACAGCGCGAGGTAGAGGAGGTTCGACGCGAGGAACTGGTAGAGCACGAAGATGAAATCGGGGAGGCTCGAGGCGCTCACGACGCACGTCCCTCCCGGCCCCGAGCAGAGCGAGGTGTACGTCGTCCCGTTGACGGTCGCGACGACCTTGAAGTACAGCGCACCCGCGCCCGAGGGCATGGAGAGGCCGCCCGCCGTGTACGACCCCTGCGTCTGTCCCGACTGGGACGGCGTCGCGTTCCCGAGCGCGCCCGGGGCAGCCCCCCAGAGGACGTGCGTGTCCGACACGCTCAGCCCCGCCGGTCCGAGGATCCGCCACGTGATCCCGAAGATCGAGCTGCTCGACACGGACGTCGGGTACGACGTGAGGGAGATGAACGGCTGGCTCAGCGCGTTGATCGCGTTCCAGGCGTTCACGACGCCCCAGCCGTAGGCCGTGCAGCAGACGGCGCCGCTCGGCAGGACCGCCGTGCTGTTCAGGATGTTCCAGAGGTCGACGTTCGTCAGGTTCCGGTCGACCGAGAGGAGGAGCGCGGCGACGGCGCTCACGAACGGCGCCGAGAACGACGTCCCCCGAAGGTACTGGATGTTGTTGTTCCCGTCGAGCGTGAGGATGCGGTCGCCCGGCGCGGACAAGTCCAGCCCGGGGCCGTAGTTCGAGAAGGAGGCCCGCTGGCCCGTCTCATCGATCGCGGCGACGGAGACGACGTTCGGCAGCCGGGCGGGGTAGTCCAGCGCGGGGTCGCCGACGCCATCGGCGCCGCCGTTGCCCGCCGCGGCGACGATCAACGCTCCTTTCGACCACGCGTAGTTGATCGCGACCTCGATGTCGGTCGGCCCGCCGAACGTCTCGTTCGTTCCCAAGGAGAGGTTGATGATCCGGGCCCCGTGGTCCGCGGCCCAGCGGATCGCCTGGGACACGTTGAGGGAGGACCCTTGGCCGTTCGAGCCGAGGGCGCGCACCGCCATCAGGCTGATCTGGGCCGTGCCCGCGATCCATTGCGAGTTGTCCGTCACCGCGGCGACGACCCCCGAGACCCCCGTCCCGTGGTAGACGCCAGACGGGTCCGTTTCCGTCGGATTCGTATCGCCATCGACGAAGTCGTAGCCGTGCGTCCCATCCGACGGGTTCGACCACATGTTCGCCCGCAGGTCCGGGTGGGTCCAGACGGCGCCCGTGTCGACGACGGCCACGATGACGTTCCGAGAGCCGAGCGTCACGTCCCACGCCTGGGGCGCGCCGATCTGTCGGAGCCCCCACTGGTCGACGTAGAACGGATCGTTCGGCCGGAATTCGGAATGGACGAGGAAGCCGGAGATCACGGGCGGCGGCGGCGCGGCGCCCGCGACGGAGACGACTGGCACGAACGAGGCGAGGAGCGCGAGGGTCGCCGCGACCGCGACCATCCGCCGTGCGGTGGACGAGGGATAGCGAGGCGACAACGGGGGAGACCTCCGCCGGAAGAGGATTCCAAACGCGCATATGAGCCACGGCCCCGGATAAATCTACGCCCGTGATTGTCACGCGTTGACATCGGCGCCGAGCCTTCCGGGGACGGAGGCGTTGCGGACGTTGCGGTCCGCGGAGTTCGGCGCCGCGGCGACGCCTACAGATGCTTCGCGAGGTCCGCGAACTTCGCGCTCGCGTTGCCCTTGATCGGCTCGCCGTGGCCGAAGATCGCGGTGTCGAAGTGGAGCGTCGCGAGCTTCTTGATCGATTCGCGGTGCTGCTTCGGATCGACGTTGTACCGGTCGTCCATCGTCTTCAGCCCGGATTCGTTGTTCGCCGCGTCGCCCGCGACGAGGAGGGACCGGCTCTCATCGAGGAGCGAGATGCTCCCGCGCGTGTGGCCGGGCGTGAAGATGACCCGCAGCCCGTCGTGCATCTGGCCGTCCTCCAGGAGGACGTCGACGGGCGTGCCCGGATGGCGCTGGGGGCCCCCCGGCCCGCCGTACGTCTGCTTGCGGGAGATGAAGTCCGCCTCGACGCGATGCGCCGCGACCTTCGCGGGCGAGGCCTTCTTGATCGCCGCGAGCCCGCCGACGTGGTCCGGATGCGTGTGCGTCACGAAGATCGTCGACAGATCCGACGGCTTCACCTTCACCTTCGCGAGGTAGTCCATGACCTTTCCCGCATCCGCGTCCGCGGACGTGTCGATGAGCACGAGGCGGTCGTCGATGAGGAGGGTCGTCGTCGCGTAACTCTCGATCACGTGGGCGCCTTTCATGAGTTCCATGGTCTCACCTGCGGAGCGGACACCCGTTCGCGGACATATGCCTTTCGCGCAGATGCCTTCGATCGAATGCACGGCCGAGGCACCGCGAGTCCGCATGGAGGAGGCCGAGGTCGGCTTCGTCCGTCGGGGACGGGTCCGCGGACCCCTCTGTCAGGATGGGCCGAGAACGTCCCGCCGTCC
Organism: Thermoplasmata archaeon; assembly: GCA_036395115.1. Lineage (NCBI taxonomy): Archaea > Methanobacteriati > Thermoplasmatota > Thermoplasmata > Thermoplasmata archaeon. Next base: position 74,342 of record DASWDU010000044.1, read on the forward strand.
CACGGCTCATGCTCCGGTCGCCGCGCGGATGTGGATCCAGGTATCGCCCTCGATGCTGAGATTGACCACACCCGCCCAATAGTGAATCCGATAGGACTGGTTCCCAGGGACCGGACCGTGAGCGAGGTCCGTCTGGTCCCAGTCAACGTGGGAGGTTCTCGTCTCTCCGGGTGCGAGGGTCGTCTGGACGATCACCTGGAGGCAATTGGTTTCGACCGGCGGGTCGACCCAGACGATCGTGCCGTTGGCGTCTTCGATGAACGTGCGGTCCCCGCAACTGTCGCCGTGCGTCACGGTCACGGGCACCGAGGCATTATTGTGGAGGACCGCCGTGATGTGCACGACCTCCCCGGGCGCATACTCGGTTTTGTCGGTGAAGACGTCGAAGGAAACGTCGTCCGAGGTGCCAGTCCTGGGCGGGATGGATGCGACGAGGGACGACAGGGCCAACGCGGCGATGGCCGCGACCGACACGGCGACCGCCGCGATGGTCACGGCGAGGATGACGATGAGACGTTCGTTTTTCAACCGGATCCCCCGTGGCTCGGCCGGATGGAGCCGACTTTTGCATGGCGCTCACGGCAAATAAATCCTTGGCGGATCGCGCGGTGGATCGAGCCCGCGAGCGTCGCGCTGCATGGCGGCGACCGCTCGGGTTCTTAAGGCCTCCCGCGTTCATGGGGCTGGATTTGGCATGGCTCTCGCAGATGTGCTTCTCCAGGTGGAATCGGGGACGAGCAAGGCGCTCGAAACCCTGAAGGAATACGTCCGGTTTCCCACGATTTCGGCCCACAAGCGCGCCCAGCCCGAGACGGCCGCGTTCGTCCACCGCCTCCTCGCGGAGAACGGGTTCGAGGTCCGCGAATACCCGACCGACGGCGGCCCGAACGTGGTGTACGGTGAGATGGTCGTCGACGAGCGGAAGCCGACCCTGCTCATGTACCAGCACTACGACGTCCAGCCGGTCGACCCTCTTGACGAGTGGAAGCGGGACCCGTTCGACGCGGTCATCGAGGACGACAAGTTCTGGGGCCGCGGCTGCGCCGACACGAAAGGAAACCTGATGATCCAGATCCTCGCGGTCCAGGCGTGGCGGGCGGTCGAGGGCCGGCCGCCGATCAACCTGAAGTTCGTCGTCGAGGGGGAGGAGGAAGTCGGCAGCCCGCACTTCGCTTCGTTCGTGCACGCGAACAAGGAGCTCCTCCGGGCGGACGGGGCGACGATCGAGGGCGGCGACCATCTGCACGAAGGCACGCCGAAGATCGAGCTCGGGTGCAAGGGCATCCTGTACGTCGAGATGAAGAGCCGCACCGCGAAGGTGGACCAGCACTCTTCGTACGCGGCGATCGCGCCGAACCCGGCGTGGCGGCTGATCCAGGCGCTCACGACGCTCCGGGATCCGAACGGCCGCATCAAGGTGCCCGGATGGTACGAGGACGCGCGCCGCCCGACCGCCCGCGAACTGCGCTACCTGAAGGCGAGCCGCTTCCAGGCGCAGGCGCTGAAGGAGTTCTGGGGCGTCTCGGGGTTCGTGGGGGATGGCAGCGACTTCGACCTGCTCCGGCGCCTCATCTACTCGCCGACGTGCACGATTTGCGGGTTCGTGAGCGGGTACATCGAGGAAGGGACGAAGACGGTGAACCCGGCCGTCGCGAAGGCGAAGATCGACTTCCGACTCGTGCCGAACATGAAGCAGGAGCGGCAGCTCGCGAAGCTGCGAGACCACCTGAAGGCGAGGGGCTTCGAGGACATCGAGCTCTCGCCGGCGAAGGAGGCGCTCGAGGCCGCGGCGATCCCCATGAACGCGCGGGTCGTGAAGGCGGCCATCAAGGGCTCCGTCGACGCCTATGGGCGGGAGCCGGAAGTTTGGCCATGGTCGCCGGGCGCCTCCGCCCACGGGTTCTTCAACGAGGTCGTCGGCGTGCCGTCGATCTCCGGCCCCGGCGTCTCGTACGACGGCTCGAACTACCACGCGCCGAACGAGCACTTCCGCATCCCCGACTTCATCGGCGGCGCGAAGCACATGGCCGCGATGATGGGTCGGTTCTGAGGCGTCCGCCACGGTCCCCGTGGGCCCGGGATCCCGTCCGGCACGGCGAGCCTCCGATCGGTTCGTACCTCTAAGTGGAGGTACGACCGCGGGAGAATCGGGCGCAATTCGGGTGAGACTTGTCGCACATCTTGCGCAAGCCGGTTCTACCGCCGATCCCGTGGCCCGCCGATGGGCGATTCCGCCCAAGGTGAACAACATGCAAGGGAAGACAGGAATGGTGGCCGTCCTCGTCATGGCCGTCCTCGGTGGTGCGTTCCTCGCGGGCGTCGCGTCCGCGGCGGCGCCCGAGAGAGCGGCGGGACGGATCTATGGGGACGACGTATTGTGGGCGACGTTCGTGCCGACGACGCTGCAGCCGGGTCCCGAGCAGAGTTTCAACGTGCTCTATTCGCTCGGCCCCGGCCTCATCTCCGTCACGAACTCGTTGCCGGGCGACTCCGATTACCGGGGCGGCCGGTGGCAGGTGTACTCGGTGACCTTCGTGGACATGGCTCCGATGCAGTTCACGAACGACGCGGACGTCCTTGCGGCCGCGGCCGGCGGTCACGTGACGATCTCCAACACCCCGGTGTCGTACGTGCTCTGCCCGCTCTTCACGCTCTAGGCGTGACGCGGGCCTCTCTCCTTTTTTGCGGGACCGTATTTATTCGGCGGCGTCGTTCTCCGCCCGAGGTCCGTGAGCGCGGCGCTCCGACAGCTCCTCTGGTATCTGATCGCCGGCACCCGCGGCGGGTTCAACCGGGCACGGATCATCGAGGCGCTCCACGAGCGGCCGTACAACGCGAACCAGCTCGCGGAGGCGCTCGCCCTCGACTATCGCACGATCCGGCATCACCTCGACCTCCTTCAGGAGAACGGGCTCATCACCCGGCCGGTCGGGGACGCGTACGCGGCCCCCTACTTCCTGTCGCCCTACCTCGAAGGCAACTACGCGATCTTCGAGGCGATCCGCGAGAAGACGAAACCTCCGGGAGGGCGATTCGGGTGAGATTGTGGGATACGTCCATGTCCGGCGCGTGAATGGGGTGGGTCGATGGCGAGTTTCCTGATGTTGGGCAGCCTCGCCGTCAGCACGGCAAACGTCGTCCTCGCCGCAGTCCTGCTGGCCGTGTACCGCGGCGTGTACGCGCGGACGAAGGCCCCGTTCAGCCTCGCGCTCCTCCTCTTCGCGGCCGCGTTCTTCGCGCACAACCTCCTCATGGTCTACTCCCTCGGCACGATGATGGACGTCGTGCCGAGGGCGCTGGACCCGTACCTCCTCGGGATCGGGGCGCTCGAGGCGGTCGGCCTCGGCGCGATGCTGTGGACCGCGACCCGCTAGCGAGAACGCCCACGTCGGCCCGTCCCCGGGGCTTGCCCGGCCAACGCTTTTATTCGCCGAGCGCGCGTTGTCCATCGGGGTAGTGGGGCATGGCGGGAGAGGAACTCATCCTTGCGACGGTACTCGCGATCATCCTCGTTCTCGTGATCCTGCGATCGGCGGTCAAGGTCGTCCGGGAGTACGAGCGGCTCGTCGTGTTCCGTCTCGGACGGCTCCTCCCCCAGCCGAAAGGGCCCGGCCTGACGATGATCATCCCGATCTTCGACCGTCGGGTGCTGATCGACCTGCGCGTCGTGGCGTTCGATGTGCCACGGCAGCGCGTCGTCACGCGAGACAACGTCTCCGTCGAGGTCGACGCGGTCGTCTACTACCGCGTCTACGACCCGCTCAAGGCCGTCACGGAGGTGCAGAACTACGTCCAGGCGACGAACCTGCTCGCGCAGACGACCCTGCGGGACGTGCTCGGCCAAGTCGAGCTCGACGAGCTGCTCTCGAAGCGGGAGGAGCTGAGCAAGCGGATTCAGGTCCTGCTCGACATCGCCACGGAGCCGTGGGGGATCAAGGTCTCGGCCGTCACCCTGCGGGATGTCTCCCTGCCGGACACGATGGTGCGGGCGATCGCGAAGCAGGCGGAGGCGGAGCGGGAGCGGCGATCGCGCGTCATCATGGCGGAGGGCGAGTTCCAGGCGGCGGAGAAGATGCGGGAGGCCGCCATGCTGTACGGCTCCGCGCCGTCCGCGATGCGCCTGCGGGAACTGCAGACCCTCACGGAGATCGCGCGGGAGAAGAACATGATCGTCGTCACGAACACGACCGCGGCGGGGGACATCACGGGCGAGGTCGCCTCCTTGACAGCCGCCTTTGCGAAGAAAGGGGGAGAGAAGAAAGAGTGAAGGCCGCATCGACACGGCGGGCACGGATCGTCCTGCTGATCGCCCTTGCGCCGATCCTCTTGGTCGCCTTATCGCCCGCAGCGCGAGCCCAACGGCCGCAGATTCTCTTCGCCATAGTGGACGGCGCAATCGATCGCTCCACGGTCGACTACTTGCAAGAGGCGATCGATGAAGCCCGCGTCAGACAGTACGCCGCACTGATGATTCGGTTCGACACACCGGGCGGCGGGCTCGCGGAGACGGTCGCCATCGCGGAGATGTTCAACAACGCCCGGGACGTCCCGATCCTGGGCTGGGTCGGGCCGGCCGGTGCGCACGCATGGAGCGCGGGGACGATCCTCCTCGTATCCACGGATCTCGCTGCGATGGCGCCAGGCACGACAATCGGATCCGTTCAGCCCGTCGAAGTCGGACCCGGCGGCGTCGTTCCCGTGACGGACGAGAAGATCATCAACGCGGTCGTCGGCGCCATCGCCGAGGAGTTGTCTCTGAACGGGAGGAACGTAACCCTCGCCGACGCGTTCGTCCGTGACAACCTGAACCTGAACGCGACCCAGGCGCAGGCGGTCGGCGCGACCGAGCTGGTCGCCTCGAGCCCTTCCGAGTTCGCGGACTTGGCGAACGGCCGGACGACCGTGTACAAGGGCCTCTCCCTGGCGACGGCGAACGCGGAGATCGTGACGTTCAGTCCGTCGGCGCGGGTTCGCCTGCTCGAGATTCTCTCCGACCCGCTCGTCGCGTCCCTCCTCCTGATCCTGGGCATCTACCTCGTCATTTTCGGCGTCACCACGCCCGGCCATGGGGCGGAGATTGCCGGCATCATCATCCTCCTCCTCGCCCTCATCGGCCTCGGGTTCAGCGTCGATCCGATCGCCCTCCTGCTGTTCATCGTCGGCGTCGTCCTGATCATCATCGAGGTCAAGACGCCCGGCCATGGCGTGTTCGGCATCGGCGGCATCATCGCGATCATCTTGGCGGCCGCGTTCCTCGCGCCGCTTCGCCCGCCGCGGTTCGTCGTGTCGCCGGACTACCAGGTCGTCTTCCTCGCATCGCTCCTCACCCCGACAGGGTTCTTCGGCGGCTTCCTCCTCTTCGCGGTCTACAAGGTGCAGCAAGTCCGGCGTCAGAAGCCGCGCGTCGGTGAGATGATCGGCGAGGGCGCAACGGTCGTCGACGGACTGCGCGCCGGGGAGAAGGGGTACGTCCGGACGCGCGGCGAGCTCTGGCAAGCGCTGTCGGATCAAGACCAGCCGGCCGATGCCAAGGTCTACATCCACGGGATCGAGGGCATCACCTTGCACGTGGCCGCGAGCCCCCCGCCGCCTCCCGCTCCGGCGCCGATTCGACAGCGATTTGCCTCCCTGTTGCGGCGCAAAGCCGCGTAGCCCCAAACCTTAAGGCCCGACGGAGGTTCGCCCCGCGCGATGGACACGGACGTCAACCTGTGCAAGGTCGAGGACGTCCCCGACGGCGGCAAGAAGCACTTCGAGATCATGGGCTACGACATCCTCGTCGTCCGCCTGGGCGACCGTTTCTTCTGCGTCGATGCGGCGTGCACGTACAAGTGGGCGATGTTGACGGACGGCTTGGTCGATCCGGATGCGCTCACGATCCGCTGCAAAGACTGCAACGGGGCCTGGGACCTGTCGACGGGTCAGCCGAAGGACGCGCCCGCGAAGTTCCCGCTCACCGCGTATCGCGTCGAAGCGGTCGGCGACGATCTCATCGTGACGTTCACGTACTGAAGGCGCATCGCGTTCCGATTCTCGCGAGAAAGGCTTATGTGCGAGGCCCTCCTCGGGTCGTGCGTCCTCACCTTCCCGCGATGAACCGAGTCGGCCGCTCCGCGCCCCGGCGCGCGTTCTCCCCGAGCGATGAGGCGGTGATCGCATGGCCGACGACAAGGATCAACAGTTCACGCGCATGTGGAACGAGGAGAACAAGGCGAAGCGGCAGAAGTTCCGGAACCTGATGAAGGCGAAACTCGACGTACTGCACGTCGAGGTGACGGAAGAGAATGCACGGGCGTTTTGGAACGGCCGACTCGCCGTCCGACAGCCGGAACGGTTGTATCAGGTGCCCGAGCGGTCCGAAGACCGGCGGCCGCCCCGGAGGAGGTAGCCGCGGCAGCGGCCTCGGAGCCCTAGCTCGCCCGCAAGGGCATCGGGGAGAGCCCGTCCTGGAAGACGGCGCAAGCGACTCCAGGCTCTTGCGTCAGCGGGTAGGCCACGACGCAACAATGGTCAATTGACGTTGAATCCTTCCTTCTCCTAGGCGAAAAAGAGGATCCCGGCCCAACGGGCCGGGCATTAGAAAGTGGTGAACCTCAGAATCGGCGCCGACCGCGGTCCTTCCGGTCCCGGTCGCGTCCGCCACCGCCGCTTCGGCTGCCGCCGAAGGTGCCGAACTCGAACTGCCGGTCTCCGCCGCTGCCGCCGCGTCGCTCGCCGCCGTATCCGCCGCTGCGGTAGCGGGGCTCGCGCTCGTACTCGACCGCGCTGACGTCGAGGGCCGTGTTGACCTCCCCGATCGCCTGGTCCGACTTCGTCATCGTGCCGTACTTCCCGACGTTCAGCCGGATGTGTCCGCGCACGAGGGTCACGTAGCCGTTGTCGATCAGGAGCGTCTCGTCCTTCGACACCTGGCCGATCTGGTCGTTCCAGAGGGTCAGGAGCACCGTTGCGGTCTCGTCCCCGACCGTCGCTTCGACGAGCTTTCGTGCCTCGCCGAATTTCGACGTAATCTCTCTCTCTTCGCTCAACCCGACGACCTTGACCAAGACGTTTACCTGCTTGGTCGTGGGGGTCAGGTCCTTGACTTTCGTCATTGTTTTGTCCATGTTCTCACGTTCTGCCGACACAAGGCGCCAGAGTCGCAAATGGCCGGGAAAAACCGTAACCAGGCGAATTCAGACGATGTGGGCCGAACCGCTCTAGGGGTCGCTCCTATAAAAACGTTCGGGAGTCAAGGTCACCCGGCCGCCCACGCGCGATCCGGAACGATCCGCGTCGCAAGCACGGCCGCCCGCTCCGGGCGGGCCGCGGTCTCTAATAGCCGGGACCGCGCTTTCCGGACGGGCGAGGGCGTGCTCACCGGGAAGAAGGTCGTCCTCCGAGCGATCGAACGCGAGGACCTGAAGTTCCTCCACAAGTGGCAGAACGACGAAGACATCATGCGTCTGGCGAGATCGTTTCCCGATCACACCACCTCCCTCGTCGCCCTGGAAGCGAAATACGAGAAGATCCTGAAGGGGGAGGAGGCTCACGGGCGGGACTACATGATCGACGAACGGGAGAGCGGGAAGCCGATCGGCTGGGCCGGGCTCACCCTCCACGACTGGCAGCACAAGGGCGTCACCCACGCGGCGGACCTCGGCCTCGCGGTCGGGGAGAAGGACCGATGGCGAAAGGGATTCGGGACGGAGGTCGTGCAACTCCTGCTCCGCGAAGCGTTCGCTCAGCTGAACCTTCACAAAGTGGTCTGGTGGACGTTCGCCGAGAATGCGGCCAGCCTCGCGCTCGCGCGGAAGATGGGCTTCAAGGAAGAGTGCCGAGTCCGCGATTCCGTCTTCTTCGATGATCGATTCCACGACAGCATCGGGCTGGGTCTCCTCCGCAACGAATACGAGGCTGGCGCGGTCGCGTTAGGGAGCCCGAACCGGTCGGCTTGATCGCGCTTCCGCCGGAGGAAGCGAGGGACTGCATCAAGTATTTAGCGAAACCGCGGCATCCTCGGATGCCTTGCTCACGGACGCGTTCGGCCGCGAGGTCACCGACATCCGCGTGAGCGTCACGAAGCGCTGCAACTTCGGGTGTATCTACTGTCACGACGAGGGCCTCGGGCCGATCCTGAAGCCCCGCATGCCGCACGAGGACGAGATGTCGGTCGCGGAGATCGAGCGACTCCTGCGGATCGCCCGCGAGTTCGACATACGCAGCGTGAAGTTCACGGGCGGCGAGCCGCTCGTCCGTCTCGACATGGAGGACATCGTGGACCGTGCGGTCCGGCAGATTCCGGACGTCTCGATGACGACGAACGGGTCGATGCTCGCGAAGCGTGCCGAAGCCCTTCGGGCCGCGGGACTCAAGCGTGTGAACATCTCGATCGACTCGCTCGATCCGGCGGCGTTCCGAGACATTCGGAAGGGGGAGCTCGCGCCTGTCCTCCGGGGAATCCAGGAAGCGCTCCGTGTTGGGCTGAAGCCGGTCAAGCTCAACATGGTCGTCTTCAAGCAGACGCTCCCGCACATCCCGCGGATGATTGAGTACATCTCCGATGGGGATGGACTGAAGCTCCAGCTGATCCAGTTCATGCCGGAACTCGTCGGCCAGCAGGAGTGGATGGTCGATATCGACGCGCTCAAGAAGTGGCTCGAGGGCCGCGCGGACAAGATCCTGGTGCGGGAGATGCACCACCGTCGGATTTACATCTTCAACGGAGCCGAGGTCGAGGTCGTCGACCCGGTGTACAACGCGGAGTTCTGTATGAACTGCCATCGCATCCGCATGACGCATGCCGGCGAACTGAAGGGCTGCCTGAACCGCAACGACGACCTGATTCCGACCCGGGGCCTCGACAACGACGGCCTGCGCAACGCGTTCCGGCGGGTTGTGGCGAACCGCGTACCGTACTACGGCGCGTACGTGAAGGAGTACCCGCGGCGAGATCCAAAGGCCGCCGTGCCGAGTGAATTTCCGACGCTCACGGCTTCCTGAGCCCTGGTCCGAATCCTCAAATAGCCCTGCGAGATGCGTCGCGCGCGTGAAGGTTTTCAAGGGCCTTGACGTCATCGCGGCCGAGTACAAAGCGACGGACCAGGTTCCGGCGGAGGCCCGCGCATTCAGCGGATGGGACCAGTTCGCCTTATGGTTCGCCGCGGCCTCGCTCCCAGCCGCTTGGCTGTACGGCGGCTACATGACCGGGGCGTACGGCCTCCCGGGTGCGTTCGTCCTCATCTTCCTCGTGTCGACAATCACGTTCATTCCATGGGCGCTCATCGGCTACATCGCCGCGGACAAAGGCGCGTCCTCGGTGTCCCTTCTTCGGCCGGCGTTCGGCTTGCGCGGGAGCAAGCTCCCCTCTGTGTTCTATCTCTTCTTTGGCTACGGATGGGCGGCGGTGAATGTTTTCATCGCCGCGATCTCCATGTCGTTCGTGTTCAGCCTAGCCCTTGGCTGGCCGGATGCGTTCCAATCCGTTCCCGGTTCGCCGATCAACTACTACCTCGTGCCGTCGATCCTTCTCATCTGCTTTTTGCAGGGGTTCTTCGCAACCGCCGGCCATCGGGCAATCCGATATCTGAATTGGGCCTCGACGGTCGCCCTCGTCGTCCTCGGCGTCTACGCATCGTACATCGTCCTGAAGGATTTCGACTTCGGGCAGCTCTGGGCGTGGCGGCCCGCGAACCCGCTCTCCTTCACCTTCTCGGCCGGGGCACTCGGGACCGGGTTCACCTACACCCTGACGTTCCCTCTGCTGCTGGATCTCCTCATTGCGTACAACTGGACCTGGGAGTTCATTGGTGATTTCAGCCGTTTCGCCCGATCGAAGCGAGCCGGGACCTGGGGGCCGTTCGCGGGCGCCTCCCTCGCCCAGTATTGGTTCTTCTCCATCGGCGCGCTGATGACGGTCGCGTTCCTCGCCAGCGGCCCCGCCGGCTCCGTTAATTTCGCAGCGATCTCAGACCCGAGCTTCAAGGCGACGCAGCTTGGGTTCGGCCTCGGGGCGTACCTGATCATTCTCTTCGCGACGATTTCCACGAACGCGGGGAACATTTACGCGTCCGCGCTCGGAATCAGTAACATCGCGACCCGGTGGAAAGCCTCGATGCGGAGACTCCTCCTCCTGTCCGCGGTGATCGTCGTCCCGCTGGCGCTCCTCCCGCTGCTCGAGACGAACTTCGTCTTCACGTACATCTTCTTCCTCGATTTTCTCGGGGCGATTGTCGTGCCGCTGTGGACCCTGACGCTCGTGGACTACTTCCTCGTGAAGGGGCGCCGCTACCATGACGACCTGTTTGCGCAGGAAGGGGGCCACTACTGGTACCGCGGCGGGTGGAACTGGCCCGCGGTCGTCACGCTCTTGGGCGGGACCGCGGTCTATTGGACTGTCGCGTTCGGTTTCCCGGCCCTCCGGGAGACGATTTCCGCAGCCTTGCCGACGATTCTCTTCGTCATCGTTGTGTACTCCCTCTGGGGTCGATCGGCGTGGGAGAGGAACCTGCGCGCTCTCCGGGAAAAGCGCCTCATCGAGACGACGGGCTGATTCCAGGTCGAGCGGTGGAAAGCCTATATTCCGTCCTTCCTATCCCTTTCCCTCGAGAGCCGTCCAAGTACGTCGACCGAGTCCCGATCCCATGGCCAGACACTCGACGAAGAATCTCCGCGGGCCGAAAATCGTCGCGGTCCCGCCGGGGCCGAAATCCAAGGCCGCCCTGGCACGGAAAGAGAAGTTCGTCACGAACGCCGTGAAGGTCGCCCTCCCGGTCGATATCACGGTGGCGGAAGGCCCGTTCGTCCAAGACGCGGACGGGAACGTTTACGTCGACCTCGGCGGCGGAATCGGGGTCCAGACTGCCGGCCATCGTCCGCCTTCGGTCATGCGGGCCGCGAAAGACGAACTGGACCGGCTGACGCACATCTCGTTCATGGTCGCGACGTACGGACCGTACACAGACCTCGCGGAGCGTATGGCGGAGATCTGCCCACCGGGCCTCACGAAGTCGATTTTCTTGAACTCTGGATCCGAGGCGATCGAGAACGCGGTGAAGATCGCGCGCGCCGCGACGAAGAGGGCGTGGCTGCTCTCCTTCAAGACCGCGTTCCACGGTCGCACCCTCCTCGACATCAGTCTCAGCGGAAAGGAAAAGCCATACCGCGAAGGCTTCGGCCCGCTCGTCCGGGAAGTGATCCTCGCGGATTACGCATACCCGTACCGGGACCCTCAGGGTCTTCCTCCCGCCGAGTGCGCGAAGGCGCGCGTCGAGGAGATCGAGCGGCTCATCACCCAACCGGAGGTCGCGGGCCGCGTCGCCGCGATCCTCGCGGAGCCGGTCCAAGGGGAGGGAGGGATGATCGTCCCTCCGAAGGAATTCTTCCCGCTGCTCCGCCGGCTCTGTGACGCGCACGGGATCGTCCTCGTCGATGACGAAGTCCAGGCGGGCATGGGCCGGACCGGGAGGATGTGGGCGATCGAGAACTGGGACACGGTGCCCGACGTGCTGGTCAGCGGCAAAGCGGTCGGGGGCGGCCTGCCCTTCGGCGGCGTCACCGGAAAGCCGGAGTTCATGGACCGGCCGGGACCGGGGAGCCTCGGCGGGACGTTCGGCGGCAATCCGGTCGTCTGCGCCGCAGCGCTCAAGTCGATCGACGTGATCCGGAAAGCGCTGCCGAGGACGAAGAAGCTCGAATCGCTCATTCGCAAGCGCCTGAACGAAATCTACGAGGGCCACGACCGGGTAGGCGAGGTCCGTGGAATCGGCGCGATGTGGGCCCTCGAGTTCGTGAGGGACCGCCGGACGAAGGAGGCGGACGCGGACCTGGCGCGCGCCGTCCAGCTGGCGGGGCTCCGCAACGGCGTCATGCTGCTCACCGCGGGATTCTTCAACAACTGCATCCGCCTGCTACCGCCGATCAACATCCCTCTCCCGCTCATGGCGAAGGCGCTCGACTTGCTCGAAGACAGCCTCGATCTGGCGCTCGCGGGGAAAGCGTCCTGAGGCGGGGAGAGCAGGGTCTTCATCACCCGCCGGCTCCGGGCCGGCCGGTCCTCGACCGGTGGCCAATCCGTTTTCAAGTCGCACTAGGTTCTTACTAGAAACGTGGTACTAAAACGAAACCATATATACCCACGGACGCACATATACTATTGCGGAAACCGAAATCCATGGCCGAGGAAGAGGACCACGAGGGTCCCTGCGAGGGGCCCGGCTGCGCGGCGATCACCGCATTCGAGGTGATCGGCTCCGAGCTCAAGCTGACGGTCCTCCACGGCCTCCTCTCCGGCCCGAAGCGCTTCAACGAGTTGCGGGTGGCGACCGGCATGTGCCAGAGTTCCCTCGCGAAGACGCTGAAAGAGCTCGAGGACGCGGGGATCGCGGAGCGGAAGGTCCACCAAAACCGGCCGGTCGCGGTCGTGTATCGCCTCTCGCCGATGGGCCAGGGCCTGTACGAGATGATCCGAGACCTGGAGCGGTGGGCGGCCCGGTGGGTCATGGATGGACGGTCCCGCGAGGTGACGCAATGAGTCAGTTCACAGAGACGCACGAGAAAGACTTGACGTTCAAGAGAGAGCTCGAGCCCGAGGCGGGGCCCGATACCGCGCGCTGCCCGAACTGCGGCAGCTACGCCCTCTACGTCGACCCGGTCCGCGGGGAGCGCGTCTGCGACAACTGCGGGTTCGTCGTCGACGAGGGCCTCGTGGACTTGGGCCCCGACTGGACGACGTTCGAGGGCGACGACCGGATCCGGGCAGGCCCGCCTCCGTCCGTCATGGCGCCGGACAAGGGGCTCGGTTCTATGGTGGGCAACGGCTTACGGGACGCGAAGGGGAACCCGATCGACGCCCGCAGCGTGGCCGCGTTGAATCGGCTCCGGCGGGTCAGCCGCTGGACGCGGTACGACCGCACGGAGCGGGCCCTGGCGCCGGGCCTCGCGCAGCTCTCGAGCCTGTCCGCCCGCATGGGCTTGGCGCCCGCGTTCCGGGAGCGGGCGGCGATCCTGCTCCGGCGGACGATCGAGGCGGGGCTGTCGCGCGGCCGCTCGATGGACGCGATCGTCGCCGCCGTCGTCTATCTGGCGTCGAAGCAGCTCGGCGCGCCCCGCGGCCTGCACGAGCTGGCGCAGGAGACGGGCGTGACGATCCACCGTATCTCGCTGACGGCGAAGGTGGTCGGCCGGGAGCTCGGCGTGTTCAGCCGGCCGTCGCGCGCGGACGACTTCGTCCCCCGGTTCGCGTCCCAGCTCGGCCTGGACGGGTCCGTGGGCGAGCGGGCGTTGGCGCTCATCGCCCAGGCGGGCGACTCGAAGATCCTCGAGGCGAACTCCCCCGTGGGCATCGCGGCCGGCGCGCTCTACCTGGCGTCGGAGGAGCTCGGCGTGCCGCTGACGCAGGCTCAGATCGCCCGCCTGACGGGCGTGAGCGAGGTCACCATCCGAAAACACTATCGTCTGCTGAAGGATTTCCTGTCCGAGAAGGAGAACCCATTGGAGGCGGCTTGATCGCGGGGATCTGCCCGACCTGCGGGTTGCCCAAGGAGATCTGCGTCTGCGAGGACCTGGGCCGCGAGACGACCCAGTTGTCCGTCGAGATGGATACGCGCCGCTACGGGAAGGCCGTGACCGTCGTGCGAGGCTTGGAGTCGAAACCGGACGAGGCGGAGAAGCTCGCCCGGGAGCTCAAGAAAGGCCTCGCGACCGGCGGATCCGGCAAAGGCGGTGTGATCGTGCTCCAGGGCGACCATCGCAAGGACGTCGTGCAGTTGCTCCAGTCGAAAGGCTACAACGTCCGCTGACGGCGCCCCTTATCTAGGACGGCTCCGTTTCGCGGCGCTGCAGGTGGTCCGCTGAAGGCCGTCGTCGTAACTCGCTACGGCGGTCCGGACGTCTTGGAGCTCGACCGGGCCCATCCGGATCCCGTCCCGGGGCCGGACCAGGTGATCGTCCGCGTGCACGCGGCCGCATTGAACCATCTCGACCTGGCGGTCCGGCAGGGGATCCCGACGCTCAAGCTGACGCTCCCGCACATCCTCGGTGCCGACGCGGCCGGCGACATCGCCGAGGTCGGATCGGACATCACGGACGTCGAGGCCGGAGACCGGGTCGTCGTGAACCCGGGGATCTCGTGCGGCCGGTGCGAGTACTGCCTGAAAGGCGAAGACTCCGAGTGCGTCGACTACAAGATCCTCGGAGAACATCTGCCGGGGGCGTACGCGGAGAAGGTCGCCGTCCCCGCCCGAAACGTCCTCAAGATCCCGACGGACATGGACTTCGCGTCCGCGGCGGCCGCGCCGCTCGCCTTCATGACCGCGTGGCGTATGTTGATCACGCGCGCGAAGGTGCGTCCGGGCGAGGACGTCCTGATCTTGGGCGCCGGGTCCGGCGTCTCGACCGCCGCGATACAGATCGCGAAGCTGGCGGGGTGCACGGTCTTCACGACCAGTTCGGGCGACGAAAAACTCGAGAAGGCGAAGGCGCTCGGTGCGGACGTCCTGGTGAATTACAAGGCGATGCCGTGGTCCAAGGCGATCTGGGAGCTCACGGGCAAGCGCGGGGTCGACGTGATCGTGGACCACGTCGGCGAGGCGACGTTCAAGGACTCCGTCCGAACGCTCCGCAAGGGGGGCCGCGTCGTCGTGCCGGGCGCGACGACCGGACCGATGCTCGAGCTCGACGCGCGGTACCTGTTCTGGCGCCAGCTCTCGATCCTCGGGTCGACGATGGCGAACCAGCGGGAATTTGAGGAGGTCATGAAGCTCGTCTTCATGGGGCGGCTCAAGCCCGTCGTGGACCGCGTCTTCCCGTTGGATCAAGCCCGCCAGGCCCACGAGTACCTCGAGCGGGGCGAGCAGTTCGGGAAGGTCGTCCTCTCGATCGACTAGGGATTGCGGCCGTCACTCGGCCGCGACTATCTCGGCCTCGCGGGTGCTGGTTGCCAACGCCCGCCGCCGGCTCGTCCAGGCCCGGATGCGCTGGACAAAGCCACGCCGCCGTGGTTTCCGTCGAGGGAGCAAGAGGCCGCCTCCCCGCTCCAAAAGGACGACGCTCGCACGGTCCGCAGGCCGGTACTCCCACCGGAGGTAGTCCGCCAGGCCGCGATCCCGCACCCGCTCGCTCAATGCCCTCTCCCGCACGAACATCGGATACATGGTTCCGAACATGCCCGGCAGAACGACGCGCGAGGCGAGAGAGATTGACCCGCCTTTGACGGCCGTCTATCGAAGGCTCGTTGGGATAGCCCACCCCGAAACGAGACTCAGGCTTTCGGCTTTCGCCTCGGTGCGGTATCGATCCTCGATCGAATCGTCCGGATCAGTTCCGACGATTCGGGGAACCGCATGGCCTTGTCGAGGGAGAAGACGAGCGTCCCGTCTACCTCGACGTCGTAGACCCCATGGGCGCCCGGGACGAGGCGGAGGTCCGAGAGCTCCTCGCCGAATTCCTTCAGGATGGCGTCCGCGTCCTGGATCGCTTTGCCTTGATAGCGGCAGGGGACGCAGTAGCGAATAAGGACCTCGGGCAACCGGTCCATGGACGTCGCGGTCGAATAAAAAGCTGCGCCGCCTCACGCACGGTCCGTGTCGTCGTGACCGTGCACGTCGAAGGCGGCGAAGCCGCGGAAGGAGTTCAGGAAGTACCGCAGTCGCAACCCGAGCGAGCGTCTCGGGCGTCTCTTCGTCGCCGGCCGTGGGGCGAGCGCCGCGGAGACGATCCATCCGACTTCCGACGAGCCGTATTCCATGCGGCCGTACTGCCGGAGGGTGAAGTTGCGGTTGCTGTCCGTCCAGATGCGTGTGTCGTTCGGTCCAATCAGGTACATGTCTTGCACCTCGGTTGGGAGAATGACGCCCGCGACGAACTTGCTTGACCCGCCTCCGGCGGCCGTCGAATGACGGCACCACCTATATGGCCCGCCGGCGGCATGGCGGAGCCATGAGCCTCTGGGAGATCTCGTTCCGGACGCAGTACGACTATCCGTTCATGAAGATCTCGAGCCGCCATCCCGGCCTGCCAATCTCGATGTGGTGCATCTGGAACCGGGAGCTCGTCCAAGTCCCGACGCGGAATGAAACCGTGCTCAAGGACATCGAGAAGGAGATCCGGAAGGCGGGCCACTGCATCGAGAGCTGGGCCGAGTCGGGCGAATCCCGGCTCTTCATGCTGCGGTGCACGTGCGGGAACCTGGACAGCCCATGGAACGTGTGGGAGGCCCACGAGGCCGTCGACGCGCCCCCGGCGATCTTCCAGGACGGTTGGGGTCACTTCCGCGTGATCTCGTTCGACGAGACGCGGACGCGGGACCTGTTCCGGGACTTCAACAAGCGCGGGCCGACCGAGCTCATCCGGAAGCGGGAATTGCCGCTGACCGTCCTGCCGACGTCGATGTGGGTGAACAGCCTCTTCGCCGACATGACCCAGAAGCAGATGGACGCCCTGCTCAAGGCGCACCGCTACGGATACTACAGCTCGCCGCGTGAGGTCACCACGGAGAACATCTCCCGGAGCCTCGGGGTGAGCCGCTCGACGTACGAAGAGCATCTGCGGAAGGCGGAGAACCGGGTCATGGGCAACCTGATCCCGTACCTCCAGCTCTTCGCGGCCGGCGAGAAGAAGGCGGAGAAGATGCCGCTCGCGGAGACCCCGGTCGCGCCGACCGCGGACGCGTGAGCTCAGGGACTCGGCGGGGCCGGCGGCTTCGGAGGCGCCGCGGGAGGCGGACCGGCAGGCGAGGCGACCGCGGGCGCCGGCGTCACGGGTTTCTCCGGTGGCGGTAGCGGCGCCGTGTGCGTCTGACCGATGACCTTCCCGCGGACGACCGCTCCCTTATCGACGTAGAGCCGGCCACCTTCGTTCACAACATCGCCCTGGACCATGCCGAAGATCTCGAGGTCGCCCCCTGCGGCCTTCGCGGCCTTCGTCACGAGCCCGTGCAGGACGGCCTTCCCCGAGCGCTCCGCGAGCAGATTGCCCGACACCATCCCGGTGACGTCGCAGAGGCTGTTGTCGCGGACGAACAGGTCGCCGCGGACCAGGCCGGTCATCGTCGTCGACCGCGGGCCGATCACGACGACGGAGCCCTCGAACCGCTCGTCGAGCACGCCGCCGCGGAAGATGCG